>JALXDW010000141.1 GCA_027070385.1 Chromatiales bacterium | reverse complement strand
CTGTTGCGAGAGTCGTTGGCTGAATCCTACTCTGTTGCACAAAATATCATTACCGCATCTCCCGATTGGTTATTAAGCCTCGGTGCCAAGCCTATGTATCTTGGCTTGGATTTACGCGGTGGTTTACATTTCCTGATGGAAGTGGATATGGACACGGTTTTAAAACAAGCCTATGAAACGTTTACTGCAGATGTGCGGCGTGTATTGCGCCAGGAAAAAATCCGCTATTTAACGGTTAAACAACTTAAAGACAGTATTGAAGTCAAATTTCTGGACAGTGCAACACGCGACAAGGCGGAAGCACCGATTCGTAAACAGTTGGATGAATTGGCGATTGAACCCGACGATCGTGATGGTGCCTTTTACCTGTCATTAAGAATGACCGAAGTATCATTGAAAGAACGCAAAAAAGCAGCACTGAAAAAAAATATCACGACCTTGCGTAAGCGGGTCAATGAATACGGTGTTTCTGAACCGGTTATTCAACAACAGGGTGAAGACCGTATTGTTTTACAATTACCAGGGGTGCAATGCAGTTCCTGTGTAAAGAAAACATTAAGTGCAGTGGCATCACTGGAATTCAGACTGGTTGACTGGAAAAACAGTGTTGAAGATGCTTTAAAAGGCCGGGTGCCACTGGGTTCCCGTTTATATTATGACCGGCAGGGGCAACCTTATTTACTGAAAAAACGAGTGATTATGAATGGCCAGCATATTTCAAGTGCTGCTTCAGGGATTGATCAGGATTCAGGTACGCCCGCTGTTTTCATTAATACCAATGGAGCGGGTGCCAAGCGTTTGGCCAATGTAACACGTAAAAATATTGGCAAGCCTATGGCCGTTGTTTTTATTGAACAAAAACCGGTAGTAAAAAAGGTAAACGGCAAGGAAATTGTAACGTATAAAAAAACCGAAGAAGTGATCAATGTTGCAACAATCCGCGATGTACTTAGTCGCCGTTTTCAGATTACTGGTTTAGACAGCCCCAAAGAAGCACAGGAACTGGCTTTATTGATTCGTGCCGGTGCGTTGGTTGCACCTATCCGTATTATTGAAGAACGTACCATTGGCCCAAGCCTGGGGCAGGATAATATTGATAAAGGTACCCTGTCTGTGATTGTTGGTATGTTAGCGGTGATTGTCTTTATGGCCATCTGGTATAAAGGTTTTGGCATGGTTGCCAATGTTGCTCTGGCTGTTAATCTGGTTTTAATCATTGCTATTTTATCTTTGTTGCAAGCAACTCTGACCTTGCCGGGTATTGCCGGTATCGTGTTAACGGTGGGGATGGCCGTTGATGCAAACGTATTGATTTTTGAACGTATTCGGGAAGAACTGCGCGCAGGGAATACACCGCAGGCCAGTATTCATGCCGGTTATGAAAAAGCATTATCTACCATTGCCGATGCAAACATCACTACATTGATAGCCGCGGTTGTACTCTTTATTTTTGGTACCGGTGCGATTAAAGGCTTTGCTATTACTTTGTCGATAGGTATTTTAACATCCATGTTTACCGCCATTATGGGTACACGTGCGATTATTAATGTGGTTGTCAGTGGTAAAACAATCAAACGTCTTTCAATATAGGTTTCGGTATATAGATTACGACACGATAAGTTACCTGGTGATAATTTTTTAAGGTTTAAATTAAAAATGCAAATATTCAAAACACTCCCGAGTTTCAATTTTATGGGGCAACGCAAGTTAGCGATTATTTTTTCAATATCGTTGATCCTTTTTTCCGTATATTCATTAATTGATAAGGGATTAAATTTTGGGTTGGACTTTACCGGAGGTGCTTTAATTGAAGTACATTATCCGGAATCGGTTGATTTGGAAAATATACGGGCAACATTAACTAAAGCCGGTTTCCCTGAAGCGAGTGTGTTGCATTATGGTACCAGCCGTGACGTACAGATCCGGGTAGCAGCACCTAAAGACACGGGTTCAGGAGAAAATAAAAAGTCACAAAGTGAATCAATGAGTGATGCTATTCTGGCTGCATTGAAAACAGTAAACAGTGGTGTGGAAATGCGTCGTCAGGAATTCGTTGGCCCGCAGGTCGGTGATGAATTACGTGATGACGGTGGGCTGGCAATGATTTATGCCTTAGGTGCCATTCTCATTTACGTGATGTTGCGTTTTCAGTGGCGTTTTGCCTTTGGCTCTATTTTTGCCCTTATTCATGACGTAATTATTACCCTGGGGGTCTTTTCTGTTTTTCAGCTGAACTTTGATTTAACGGTGCTTGCGGCCGTTCTGGCAATTATTGGCTATTCACTTAACGATACCATTGTGGTCTTTGACCGTATCCGTGAAAATTTCCGGAAACTACGCAAGAATACCCCGGTTCAGGTGATAAATATTTCATTAAACCAGACATTATCCCGTACCATGATGACCTCTATCACCACCTTGTTTGTGGTTGCAGCCATGTTTGTGTTGGGGGCAGAGATGATTCATGCCTTCTCCATTGCTTTGCTTATTGGTATTGTGGTGGGTACTTATTCTTCTATCTATGTGGCCAGCTCTGCCATTTTAAGTTTGAATGTTTCTCATGCCGATTTAATCCAAGTGGAGAAAGAAGGGGCGGATCAGGAGAGCTTTGAATAAATGCCGCAGCGATAAAGCGAGTCGTTGATAGCGCAGTGACCACTCAAAAAGGCACTGTATTAAAACAGTGCCTTTTTGTTAGGTGAATACAGTTGCTTATAGATATTTGTTGACTTCATCCAGCGGATCAACATCGTTGGAGCCGGAAGAAACAATACTGCATAAAGTACTGGCTTTACCATTGCAATTTTTACCCGCCAAGTCGTCATTGACACCTTTTATGACGGTTTCAGCCCAGGCGACAGCAATCGCCCATAAAATAACCCCGAGTGCAAGCGTACCCCAACTAAAATGGTCGAGCCCTGCCGGGCCACCGAAAAAGGCATAAATAACACTGCCGATACTGGCCAGCCAAAAGACAAAAATAGGTGCAACGCAACAACTTGCGCAGCCATAGCGACAGACCGCAACAGGCGGTGTGATAAAAGCCAAAATTTTGCGTTGCATACTTCCCCCTGACAACGTTTTTGATAAGCCTATTGTTATCATGGTTGATCGAACAGGTCAATAATCAAGTGGGATTAAAAATAAAGGTTGGGGTATTTTCCTGAATTCAATCAGGTTTTTGGTATCGACGTTCTTTAATATCAAGCACTTATGGCAGAATGGGCTTTTGATTCACGTTCAAGAAGATAGCTCACCACATCTTTACTGCGGTGTAGCGGAGGATTGCTGAGGCAATAAATATTGGTGAGTTGCCGCACTTCATCAGCCGACATGGCATGTACTGGCGTTGTACGGACTGCCTCGATCGATAAAATTTGTACTGTGGTATGTTCTGATTGGTACTGGATATAGTTGGCCGCCTCTTCAAGGTTGTCCATCACATCACGCATCGACATTTCCAGTGCCTGGTTGCCACGTTTCACGGTTGATTTATTTTTACGCATAATTCAGCTTCAATTATCCAGCAAGGTTTAAAAATTGATCTTTAGCTTATTGTTTCAAGGCTCTTAGCGTACGGAACGTTGGATTCTGAAGGGCTGATTGTAAAAATATTTTCAGAATAGAAGTGGCTAAATAATAACCATTCTGGAGGTAAGTCTATTTGAGTGGCAAGCAACATAACCACGCATTTAATATGGTTATGTTGTGGTACGCTTACAGATCGGGATGGAGGTGTTTTTTAATTTTTTGCAGCATCGCTTTGAATATACGAGGGTTACCGGCAACAATACTGCCTTTATCCAGAAAGTCGGGTTCCCCACGTAAACCACTGACCATGCCACCGGCTTCTTCTATCAAAATAACCCCGGCAGCAATGTCCCATATATTAAGGTTAAATTCCCAGAAGCCATCAAAACGACCAGCGGCAAGATAGGCAAGATCAAGGGCTGCTGAGCCCGCTCGACGGATACCGGCTGTCCCGGGGATAAGATCTTTCATCATGTTAAAATAGCTGTCCATGTATTTATACTGATCTTCAGTATAAGGGATGCCCGTTCCTAATAATGCACCATCAAGACTGCGACGATCGGTAACACGAATACGTTTACCATTTAACTGGGCACCGTTCCCGCGAGCAGCTGTAAACAGTTCCTGGCTCAGTGGGTCATAAATAACACCGACTTCCAGGCGGCCTTTTACGCGTAATGCAATGGAGACTGCAAAATGGGGTATGCCATAGAGGAAATTGGTGGTGCCGTCGAGGGGATCAATAATCCACTGGTATTCACTTCCTATTTGTTTACCACTTTCTTCTGCCAGAAAGCTGTGTTCGGGGTAGGCTTTCTTGATTGTGTTAATAATTTCCTGCTCAGCCTGAAGGTCAATTTCACTGACAAAGTCGTTATCTTTTTTAGACTTGATTTTCAGTCGGTCGATACGGTCAACAGCACGAGCGATAATATCCCCCGCGTTACGTGCGGCGCGGATGGCGGTATTTAACATGGGGTGCTGCATAATAGACCTTAATGTATGTAAATTCAGGGTGAATGAAAAAGAGTATTTATCGAGTAGGCGCTAATTATACCATTGTTTTTTTAAATAACCACAGTGGTACACCGGGCTGTGTGGTTTTTAATTTCAGCTGTTTGTCTATGACGATATTTATGGTTTGTGCGTGAGCTAAGGTATAATGCTGTTTTCATATTTATTTAGTGTAAATTTATGTCGGTTAAAATTGATAATGTACGCATTGTGCTGGTTGAAACAAATCATCCAGGCAATATCGGAGCAACAGCACGGGCGATGAAAAATATGACTTTATCAGAGCTGGCATTAGTTTCGCCGAAGTCTTACACAGAAGCCGATGGTGAAGGAAAAGGGCATGGTAAAGCTTATGCGCGTGCATCTGGAGCAACGGATGTTCTTTACAGCGCTCAGATCTACAATAGTCTGGCCGAAGCCATTGCCGACTGTGACCTGGTTATTGGTGCGAGTGCACGGTTGCGCGCGGTTACCTGGCCGGAACTCAATCCACGTGAAATGGCAGAAAAGATTTTTGCCATTGGTCAAGATGCAAATGGTAATCCAAAGCCTGCTTATACTAAAACTGCCATTGTCTTTGGTCGGGAAGATGCGGGGCTAACCAATGATGAAATGGATTTATGTCAGTTTTTGGTCCACATTCCTGCCAATGCGGAATATACTTCACTTAATATCGCAGCAGCGGTGCAGGTACTGTGCTATGAATTGCACATGACCGCGTTACTCCATCAGGGGCAAATTTCAAAAGCAGCAAATGAACATCCGCTGGCTAGCTCGCAGGAGATTGAGTATTTTTATGAGCATCTGGAACAAACCCTGGTCGAACTGACATTTTTAAATCCTGATAATCCGATGCAACTGATGCGACGTTTAAGAAAACTATATAATCGTTGTGGACTGGATAAAATAGAAGTGAATATTCTGCGCGGTATTTTAACCGCTATTTCAAGAGGCCTTGCTAAAAGCAAATAGAAACGATGTTTAAATTAATCAAACAAGACATTCAATGTGTTTTCGAGCGAGATCCGGCTGCACGTAATCTGTTTGAAGTAATTACTTCTTACTCGGGTGTACATGCCATGCTGTTTCATCGAATAAATCATCAGCTTTGGCTATTGGAGCTAAAATGGCCCGCACGATTTTTTCCTCACATTGCACGTTGGCTAACGGGAGTTGAAATTCATCCGGCGGCACAAATCGGGGAACGATTTTTTATTGATCACGGTATGGGTGTGGTTATCGGTGAAACGGCCGTTATTGGAAATGATTGCACTTTGTATCATGGTGTGACCTTAGGCGGTACTTCCTGGAAAAAAGGCAAGCGCCATCCAACCTTGGGCGATAATGTGGTCGTTGGTGCCGGTGCAAAAGTGTTGGGCCCGATTGAATTGGCCGATGGCGTGCGCGTTGGTTCGAATGCGGTTGTGGTAAAAGACGTTGCAAAGAATTTAACGGTAGTGGGTATTCCAGGGCGTATCATTGCTCCGGCCGTCGAAGCCACGGATGAACACACTAAACGTAAAGAATTTGCCAAAAAGATAGGTTTTGATGCCTACGGGATGCACAACGACATGCCGGATCCAGTGGTGAATGCGATTGATGCCATGCTCGATCATATTCATGCCATGGATGAGCATATGCAGCAGATGTGTACCGCAATCAAGACCCTGGGCGCAGAAATTGACTATGCCGAATTGCCGGATTTGGGGCCATGTGAAATAGATAAATTGGAGCAGGAGAAGAAAAACACACAGGAAAAAGAATAATTTAATGGGAATATGGCACGGTTTTTCATTGAGGCCATGTCAAGAGCATTAAGGTAGATAAAATACTTGACTATTTTAGTCGGTCTTGTACACTTGGCTATATCAGAAAGTACTAATAATACATCAATGTCTAGTGTAGGACAAGGTAGGTATCCCATGAGATTAACAACGAAAGGCCGTTATGCAGTCACAGCCATGCTAGACTTGGCTCTCCATTATGATAAAGGGCCCATTACATTAGCCGACATTTCGCAACGTCAGGGCATTTCTCTTTCTTATTTAGAACAACTTTTTTCCAAGCTGCGTAAGAATGAACTGGTTGACAGTACCCGTGGTCCGGGCGGGGGTTATCGTTTAAGTCGCAACGCAGATGAAATTGCTGTTGCAGAAGTCATAACAGCTGTTGACGAAAAACTGGAATCGACACGTTGTGGCGGGTTAGGTAACTGCCAGGATGATCATCAATGTTTAACACACGAATTGTGGACAGAATTAAGTGCGCAAATTCATGGTTTCCTGATGGGGATCAGTCTGGGCCAGCTTGTAGAGCGGCAAGGCGTACAAGAGGTTGCTTTAATGCAGGAAAACAAACAGAATATTCCGGCTGAAGCAGAAAATTTAGTGGCTTCATCATAAGTTTGAAGGTTAGTTGATTATATGAAAACCCCCATTTATTTTGATTACTCAGCAACAACGCCGGTTGACAAGCGTGTTGCAGAAAAAATGTGTGACTGTCTGACACTTGAAGGTAACTTCGGTAATCCGGCTTCACGTTCTCATCCGTTTGGTTGGGCTGCAGATGAAGCTGTTGAGCAGGCACGTAAAGATGTTGCGGCTTTAATCAATGCCAACCCGAAAGAAATTGTCTGGACATCCGGTGCAACCGAATCCGATAATCTGGCAATTAAAGGTGCTGCACACTTTTACCACAAAAAAGGTAAACACATTATTACCTCTA
>JALXDW010000140.1 GCA_027070385.1 Chromatiales bacterium | reverse complement strand
ATCTTGCGGAAATTCGGCTGCATACTGTTCAACCAGAATTTGTGCGGTCTTATGTAAATTACGAGCCCGGGCGTAATACCCCAGTCCGGTCCAATGATGCAGCACTTCATCCTGTTGAGCCTTGGCTAGTGCAGACAGGTCAGGGAATGCCTGTATAAAGCGTTCAAAATACGGAATGACGGTTTGTACCTGGGTTTGTTGCAGCATAATTTCAGACAGCCAGACACGATAGGCCTCGCGTGGTTGTTGCCAGGGCAGGTCATGCCGACCGTGTTGTTTAAACCAGCTAAGTAAGGACTTGCTAAACGATAACGGGGGGTTGTGTGACACTTAGGAGCTACTCTTCTTCGGTAATTTCGGTATTATTTTGTTCAGCAGCAGTATGGGGGTTTAAGGTTGGATTTGCCATTTTTTCCACATTATTAATCAGCTCGGTGGCTTCCTCCAGCAATTTTCCCTGAAAAATCCAGCTGCCAATCAGTGGGGGTATCCAAAAGTCTGGCACGATATCCGCACTGTAATAAATGCGGGTGCGATGGCTGTCAATGGCCTCGATACGCCAGAGCTGGTTGTTCAGTTTGACGTCACTTAATGTAGGTTCAACCATTATGTGGATATAGTCATTATCCAGTTCATGAACATTTTGTACCTGGGTGACAGTTTGACAGAAAAACAGTACACAGCCTTCAGAGACTAATTTCACCTGTGTTTCCCTTGCGGATATTCGCTTGAGTATCTGGCTGGATTGGATGCTATCACTGAGGCGATCGAGGTGGGCATAATCGGTAATCAGTGCATAAACCTTGTCTCTGGGAGCCTCGATTTGCATTTGCAAATCGATGAGATAATGTTCACCCTGCTGATCCACAAAAGATTTAACCACTTGCCCTGAAAAGCTTGCCGGACTAAAAAGCAGGCAGCCCAGGAGAGATACCCCGGATATTAGCAACTTATTGAAAAAAGAAGGCTTTTTCATGCGATATAAGCAGTTTCGATGGGGCAGTGTCCATTATTGTTGGTCAGGTGATGGTATCAAAAGTTCAATCTATTAAATGCTCAGTTTTTATTCATCCCAATACTCATGTTTTGTTATTTTAGGCCGATAAGCTGTAAATGGTGGGGTCATTATTGATACAAATGCAGGGTATTTGTGGTTGTTTACTTGCCAAATTCAAGAATCGTTTAAAAGGTTCTTAATAAAAAAGTAGGAGTGTTTGAGTGATGTCAGGTCGTTTGAAACAACAAATTCAAGGTATTCTATTACACCGTTACAGCGGGGCGGGTTTAACGGGTGTGGGTCTTTTGGGTCTGGTTGTCAGTATTTTAGTGAACGGAGTGGTCACTAACACTCCTTTAACATGGGTATTGCTGGTGTGCATCGGTCTGGGTTGGTGGTTACAGATTGCTAGCCGTCAGCTGGCGCGCCGTTTTAACCTGAGTTTAATTAACGCCTTTGAAAAAGGCATGAAAGGTGAAACGTTTGATCCCATTCCTGTGGTTGCGGGGATGCCTCAGGCGATGATACTGGCTAACGATTTTACCAATGCCATGTCGACATTAAGATTAACAAATAAATTTGTTACAGAGGTTGCTGCTACTTTGGCTAACCATGTTAATGATATTAGCCATACAGCTTCGACTATTGTGGGGCAAATGAATGAACAGCTGAATGAAACAACCGATATTACGGGGTTGGTGGAACGTTTGCAGTCGGTCTTTTCAGCCGCATCGAGCGCTGCTGAAAAGACCGTTGATTTGTCCAGCCGTTCGGAAGAAGAGGGGAATAGTGGCAAGTTGGTGATGACAAAGGCGATGAGCAGTGTTGCAGCACTCAGTGAGTCGGTGATTTCTGCCGGTTCAACCATAGAGCGACTGGGTGAAGAAAGTAAGTAGAGAGGAGGTATTATCAGTGTGATAAAAGGAGTGGCAGAGCAAACCAACTTATTAGCACTGAATGCCGCGATTGAAGCGGCACGTGCTGGCGAACAAGGTCGAGGTTTTGCGGTGGTGGCCGATGAAGTCCGTTCATTGGCCAGCAAAACGCAGGAATCAGCCGGTGAAATTGAAAATATTATCGAAAAAATTATCAGCAGCGTTCAGAAAACATCCGATACGGTGAGCCAATCCGTCGAACTTGCGCAGGATTCCGATGAGTCAATCGAAGGTGTGGTGATTTCGTATTCCGAGTTGGTGGGCTATATGGCTGAAGTAAAAGCTTTGGGGTCGGAATTGGAAACCGCAACCCGTCATGAACTGCACACCGCTGAGCAAGTGTTTGAAAAATTACAGGGCATTCGGAGCATTGGAGAAACAACACAGCAAAACAGCCAGGTGATGGCCGCTGCTTGCCAGGCATTACAGTCTTTAGGTATGGAGCTGGAGCAGTTAGCCGAATCGGTGAATAAGGAAAAGACCGACAACAGCACTCCCGACAGTGGTGATGACAATGAAGAACTGTCCTGATTTTGATAGCTATTTAAACCACTCATCTTAAAATAAACCGGAAAAGCTATTGTACAATTCCATGATGATACTTGCCGTTGATGATGAGCCTTTAAATTTAATGATCATTAAGGAATTGTTTGAAGACTCGCACGAAATGATATTGGTTAAATCCGGTGAAGCTGCATTGGCAAAGCTTGAAAAATCCGTACCGGATATTGTGTTGCTGGATGTGATGATGCCAGGTATTGATGGTATTGAAGTTTGCAAACGCATAAGGGCAAATCCAAAAATGGAAAATGTGAAAGTGATTATGGTATCGGGCAAGTCAATGCAGTCTGACATTCAGGCAGGTATGGATGCCGGTGCAAACCATTATGTCAGTAAACCATTTGATATGACAAAACTGGTTGATTTGGTAGAGTCCTGTCATTCAGCCCCTTCAAGTTAGCCACCTGGTAGCGTTTGGCTGTTTGAATAAGCCGGGCTGCCGGCACGTTACTTTTTCTTCCTTAAATTGATATAAATACTCAGGCAGTCATTGACCTGACAACCCCTGTCGCATTAACCTTAGCGGCATGAATATTACAGTGAATGGCAACAGCCAGACAGTAGAAGAATCCTGCACGGCTGCACAACTTGTTGAGTTGATGGGTATCAGTGGTGGCCGCATTGCGATGGAAGTTAACCGGGAAATTGTGCCGCGCAGCCACTATGCAAACTATCGGTTTCAGGACGGTGATGTGGTCGAAATTGTTCATGCGGTCGGTGGCGGTTAACACTGTTGCCGGCCTTTTCAGCCGCTGTTTTGCCATATAATCAGCAGAATCCCCATTTTATTTAAAGTTTAAGGAAGTAAGATGACAGCATTACAAGACACGCCATTGGTTGTTGCGGGTAAATCGTACCAGTCGCGTTTACTGGTGGGTACCGGTAAATACAAAGACATGAACGAAACCCGTGAAGCGATTGAAACCAGTGGTGCAGAAATTGTGACCGTTGCAGTGCGGCGCAGCAATATCGGTCAGAATCCGGATGAACCGAATTTACTTGATGTGATCTCCCCGGATAAATACACCATTTTACCGAACACCGCCGGTTGCTACAGTGCTGAAGATGCCTTACGCACTTGTCGTTTAGCGCGGGAGTTACTGGACGATCATCGTTTGGTTAAACTTGAAGTATTGGGTGATGAGCAAACACTCTACCCGGATATTCCTGCCACACTGGAAGCAGCCGAGATATTGGTGAAAGAGGGCTTTGAGGTCATGGTATACACCAGCGATGACCCAATTATTGCCAAACGCCTGGAAGAGATTGGCTGCGTTGCGGTAATGCCATTAGCCGCACCCATCGGCTCAGGGCTTGGTATTCGTAACCCGTATAATATTCTAACGATTATTGAAAATGCCAATGTCCCCATTATCGTTGATGCCGGTGTTGGTACAGCTTCGGATGCTGCGATAGCAATGGAACTGGGTTGTGACGGTGTGTTGATGAACACAGCGATTGCCGGGGCAAAAAATCCAGTGCTGATGGCCTCTGCTATGAACAAGGCGATTGATGCAGGACGTGAAGCCTTCCTTGCTGGGCGCATGCCACGAAAACGTTTTGCCAGTGCATCATCGCCTATTGATGGTTTGATTATTTAACCCGGCAAACAATCAACCATATCGGCTAAAACAGTATTCGGACAGATCTCTCATGCAAGCAAAACTGCCCACCCCAAAAGATCACCGCATACGCAGTTTTGTACGTCGTCAAGGTCGGCTCACGGCTGCTCAGCAGTTTGCACTCGAAAAATATTTACCGGAATTTGGCTTGCAAGCATCCGCTGGTGTTTTTGATTTTGCAAAAGAATTTAAACGTGAAGCACCCACCCATCTGGAAATTGGATTTGGAAACGGCCAGTCTGTTGCAAACATGGCGGCCGCGCATCCCGAGAATAATTATTTGGGGGTAGAGGTGCATCGCCCCGGAGTCGGCAATTTATTGCAACTGATCCATCGTCAGGAATTAACCAATGTTCGGGTCATGACGGACGATGTGTTCGATGTATTACAAAATAATATTGCAGATAATTCGCTGGCTGCGGTGTATATTTATTTTCCGGATCCCTGGCACAAGCGTTGTCATGTCAAACGCCGTATTATCAACCCGGAGTTTGTTACTATGTTGGCTGCTAAAATGGAAAGCAATGGTTTATTGCATATGGCAACCGATTGGAAAGATTATGCACGGCATATGATGAAAGTCATGAATGCAATGCCGCAATTTATAAATAAGGCCGGAGTGGGTGAGTATTCACCCCGTCCGGAGTGGCGAACGCTTACCAAATTTGAACAGCGTGGTCACCGTCTCGGTCACGATGTATGGGATTTGATGTTTACAAAGATATAAATTAACCACTATAGTTTAACTATGATTCATTTAATGCACTTAATGGCACTGATTATTGGCTTTACCGCCTATATTTTCAGTGATGTAAACAGTGACAATGGTTTTACCAATACTTTTTTGCCGTTACTCGTGCTATTCAGTTTTATTTACGGTGTCATCGTGACTATCAACATGATTTACAATATGCGTAATAAAACAGAAAAGGTGGATCGTTCCAGTGAATTACTGTTTGAAAGCATGAAGGAATATTCAAAAAAAGAATCAGCAACTGAGGATGTCAATCGGATTGCTGATCCCTGATAGCATCAATGGTTGAATCCATGTTTACTATCAGTCAGCGTTTTCTTCCGGCCACAACCAGGCCGCACCTCTGACTCCACTTGAGTCGCCATGTACCGGAGGTAGCAGTTGTGTTGCAACATGATCAGAAAAAACATAGTGATGCCAGTATTGAGGTACATTTTTATAAAGACGTTGTATGTTTGACATGCCACCCCCTAGAACGATGACATCCGGGTCGATAATATTGATAATATGCGCCAGTGCTTTTGCCAGACGCCGTTCATATTGTTCAATGCAGCTTATGGCCTGTATATCCTTTTGCTCTGCATATTCAATAATTTGTTTGACCGGAATACGATGGCTTGCACTTGTCAGGCGTTGATAGTGTTTTTCAACACTTGGGCCGGATAAAAAAGTTTCAATGCAATCCGCTTTACCACAATAGCATTGATCACGGCTATGAATATGTTCAGCATCATTTTCATCTTGCCAGGGCAGAGGATTATGCCCCCATTCACCTGCAATGGCATTACAACCGGTTAATACCTTTTTGTTGATGCACAACCCACCTCCAGTACCGGTGCCAAGAATCACACCAAAAACGCTATTTACTGATTTTGCTGCCCCATCAGTTGCTTCTGAAACAACAAAACAATTTGCATCGTTTTCAATTCTTACCTTGCATTGCAATCGTTGTTCCAGATCGGCCTGAAGAGGTTGGCCAATCAGCCAGGTTGAATTGGCATTTTTTACCAGTGAAGTAGCCGGTGAGATAGCGCCCGGTATACCAATGCCAATCGTTCCCTGTTGATTGGTATGTGTCTGAGCATTATTAACAAGTTCACAGATGGTATTTAAGGTTTCAGTATAATTATGCTGTGGCGTTGCAAGGCGTTGTCGAAAAAGTTCGGTGCCATAAGTATCGAGTGCAATCACTTCTGTTTTTGTACCACCTAAATCTATACCAATACGCATTTTATTTATCCAGAATAAAGGTATCGTTATGTGAGTAAGCCGGGCTGCAACAACATAAAAAAACAAGATTAGTATTGGCTGTATTTTTGATCTTATGCTTGCTATTCGCTGGTATGCAAATAGTGTCCCCCGGTTCAACGTTAAATGATTCAGTGTTAAGGGTCATTAAACCCTGTCCTTCCAGTATATGATAAAGTTCTTCCGTTTTAACGTGATAATGTAATTGTGTTTCCTGTCCGGGTTGAACAACTGCTTGTGCCAGGCTTTGATTATGATTGTGATGTTGTTCAGGGTGCATTAATTCACAGATACTGGAATGATCCTTGGTGATATAAGTTGCCAGATCCGCTTTCTTTGTGATGATGGTCATTTTCTATTATTTTCGGTTAGACAAAGTATCGGCAATAAAAATCACCTTGCCATCTATTTTTTCTGTGGCAATAAAAATATATGGTTGTGTCAGTGCCAGACTGACTGTTTCATTGCGTCCCGGTTCCTTGAATGTAACGGATACATACAAGTTATTATCCATTCGTTTGAGATGGTTGATACCAACAGCATAACCACCACTGGGTTGCTGTCCGGCAAAAACAGCAATGACCATGTCGTTACTAAAATTAATATAGGGTCGTTTCAGGTCGGGCTGGAGTCGATGTATGTTCCAGAGACGTTGCCAGTCTTGGCGGTTTTTAATAACCAGTTGCCTGCTAAGAGAGATATTACTGTATTGCCCCTGAGCGATAATCCTGAATGGAGGATTAGCAAAGTCGCTATCCTCATCGAGTATTATTGTATTGTTTGTTGCACAAGAGGTTAATAAAAAGAAATAGAGATAAAACAATAGTTTTGGAATGGTAAGGGGCTTATTCATTTTCCTGTCTTGTCATTACATTAATTAAAACGCCATGGGGATCCATGACGGGAGTTAATAAAATAGGCTGACAACATATCTGGCAGTCTTCAGTGTAAGTATAATCCTCACCCGGATTGCCGTCTATAAGTGGACTACAGTCAATCAGGCTATTAAAAACTTCACCACAATAGGGGCAGCATATATCAAAATCAGTCAGCATGTTGGTTGTTATTATCAGTCCGGTAAAAAAAGTGAGACAACATCATTCAGATATTGCTGGCCAGTGGCCGTCAGTTGTATGTGTGAGCCATTTTGTTTCAGCCAGTGACGTTGTTGTGCCTTATCGATAATAGATTGTATGGCGGAAAGTTCCATACCACTATTGTCTGTAAAGATCTGTATATCAAAGCCATTGGTTAACCTGAGTGCATTGAGCATAAATTCAAAATAAATATCTTCTTCTTTTAATACCTGCTGGTCAATAATATGCTGTTGATTTTTAACCTGTTGCATATAGTGTCGGGGATGCTTCTGTTTTGCTGTGCGACAAATAGTTTGTGTATCAGCCGAGCTGATTTTCTGGTGTGCTCCTGCACCAATACCAATGTAATCTCCAAATTGCCAGTAATTCAGATTATGTTTACATTGATATTTTTCATTGCTTTGGTTGGAATCAGATGTTTTTGAAAAGGCTGAAACCTCATACTGCTGGTAATGATTTGCATTCAGTAGACAATGAGCCTGTTGAGTCATTTCCCACAAGGTATCGTCATTGGGTAAATGGGGTGGTTGAGTAGCAAACAGTGTGTTGGGCTCGATTGTCAGTTGGTAATGTGACAGATGTGGTGGCTGAAAATCAATGGCTGTTTGCAGATCAGCGCGCATTTGTTGGCAATTTTGTTCGGGTAAGCCAAACATCAAGTCAACATTGAAGCTGCTAAAATTGGCAGCATGAGCAGCCTCAATGGCGGTTATGGCTTGCTGACTATTATGGATGCGCCCTAGTCGAGTCAGCATGTCATCATTAAAACTTTGTACACCTATCGACAAGCGGTTAATACCGGCTTGGCGAAAAGCATTAAAGCTGGCCTGTTCCACACTGCCCGGGTTGGCTTCTAAAGTAATTTCAATATCAGGTTTAAAGTTCAAACGCGCCCGTATTTCCTGCAAGAGTCTTTCAATGGCTTCTGCCGGGAACAGGCTCGGTGTTCCACCACCCATAAAAATAGAATGTATACTTCGCCCCCATATACCGGGGAGTTCATTGTCAAGATCTAATAGCAGACAATCAATATAATCATCGTATGACAATTCAGATTTTATTTTATGTGAGTTGAAATCACAGTATGGACATTTTTCAATACACCATGGAAAGTGAATATATAAACCAAGTGGTGGTAGAACAGTGAATAAAGGCATAAACAGAGGCTGCTATTGCATTGCCATATTAACTTCATTATCAATCGCTGACTTGATCTGTTGTGTGCTATTGAAAAAGTCATTCAGTGATTGCTGTTTTACAAATATATAATTGGCCGGTTTAATAATACTGGAGTATTCAGGGGTGTTGGTAAATTCAGGAGCATGCAGGAAGCTAAGGAATTCAACCAGCCCAAGAATAATAACAGAAGCACTAATGGCCGAGATCTTTGATTTTGTATTTGAAAAGGTAGTGCTATAGCGTAAGTGACCATGTAATAATATGCTGGTTATAATAATACCCGAAATAAAGCTTATGATTTGTGTTGAATTTGAAAGTGAAAAACCAAATTCGAAATAAGAGGCCAGGTTATCAATAATAATGCTGATAAACGTCAGACAACATGCCCAGATGGCATGAAAGGAAAAATAAAAACGATGGGTGACAATTTTGCTGACAACCGACCAGGCCATTGCCCATAAAGCCAGAAATATAAGTACAGGGAATGCTTCGCTTAACAGAGTCTGAAAAGTAACCGTCGAGGTTGATTCGATATAATTATTCAGTATCAGTGCCAGCCCAAAAAGAATCCAGACAATGGGAAGGATAAAACCACTGGTTAGTAACATGCTTATTTTGCTGGGTTTGTTGCGTTCTTCGATGGTTTCTTTTACTGGATGGTCAACAAATCGAAAGCGGATGTCGGTATGTCCGATACGAATGCGGCAGTCATCATTAATAGCAACCGATAATTGTTTTTTGAACGGGTGCAGATTAAATAACCCGTTTTTACTGTTATTGTCTTCGGCAATAAATGCATCAGTAGTGGTGTTAAATTTAACACTGACATGTGTCGGTGAGATATAAGGGTCATCAATAATAATATCATTGCTGTAATCACGTCCGATATGGCAGGGGAAGCTCTGAATACGATGACGTTCTTTTAGTTTGCCAAATCGATCCAGTATTTCAATTATCAGGGGGCCCATGAAAAAGCCTCCAGATATTTTTTACTAAAGGCAAGGGCATTGGCGTAACTTACCCCTGCAAGAATAAGGTTGGTCTGAATGGCGACTGTTTCCTTTCTCAGGCTGGCGGCAGATAACATCATGTCATAAACCCCCTTAAAATGTTTATAACCACGCAGGCAGAAAGAAACTTTAAAGGTAATCCGGTTATTTTTTATAAAATCAGTTTTGCAGTGGTAGTTTGTAAAATATTTTTTCTGGCCAGACAGGAAAACGCCCGGGTTTTTAAAGAACGCTTGTTGAACATAAGCAAAGCGATAGGGGTTCATATTTTTTGCACTGATATATTGACGTGAATAATGAATATCACCGGTACTGAATTGGCTGGCAAGAAAAATATCATTTTTGGTTGCACAACTGTTTTCACTGATTTTATAAGGCAGATCTTTTGATTCGGAATCACCCCAGCAGGTTAGATAGCTGGCCAGTTTGTCGGGCACCTGATATTGTCCCAGCTTTTTTGTTTTAAACGGTTTTTTTAGAATATCAGATATATAAATATTTTGATTGGCAAGTATTTGTTTGCCAATATGTTGGATAAAATCACCAGGTTTTTCTTTGCGTTGAATAAGCGCTTTCAGATATTTGACAGGAACCAGAAAACCTATTTGATTTCCTGCTGTGGCTACATTAATACCAATGACTTTACCTTCCTCAGTAATAGAAGGTCCACCACTCATTCCTGGATTAATAGCACTGGATAAGTGAATGCGTTCATTCATGCTGTCATCGGTAAAACCATTGTAGGTGCCGGTAATAATTGCCATTCCAAGATCATGTGGGTTACCTATTGAAAATATTTTTTCACCTTTGGTTAGGGGGGTATTTTGCAACTTTAAGTAAGGTGTATTTTTGTTAAATATTTTTTTTTCTGGCTGTAATAAGGCAAGGTCATGGATAACATCAAAGTTTAGTAGTTTTGCGCGGTAAACTTTTTTTGTTTTTTTATTATTATGCAGAACAAATTCAATGCGGTATTGTTTCGGTTCAAAGACGTGTTTTGAGATAACGTGGTAGTTTGTTGTAATTAATCCGGAATGATTCACAAAGAAACCACTGCCAATAGTGGTTTTTGAGTCAGTAATAACATCCACAATACGGATTTGCAGCAGCGTGGTTTTATATTGGTTGAAAATATCCTTGGTATTTGCTCTAACGGTATCAGGAGCCGATATCAGGTATATAAACATAGCGACAAAACAAAAAAGGAAAAACCGGTAATTTTTTGGAAAGTTTGTCATTTCTTGGTCAAGGTTTTTATTTGTTCGGCCAATGCAGTCAATGCTTTACCTCGATGGCTAAGAGCATTTTTCTGTTCAGCCGTTAATTGTGCGGCTGAGCACTGGTATTTTGCAACATAAAAAATCGGGTCATAGCCAAAGCCGTTTTCACCTTGTGGTTTGCTCAGAATGCTACCTTCCCAGGTTCCCTGAACAATCAATGGTGTAGGGTCGTATTCATGTTGTAATAAAACCATTACACATTGGAAACGTGCACTACGTTGTACTTCTGGAATGTCTTTTAATTCGGTGAGTACTTTGTGCAGGTTTTCTTCATCACTGGCTTTTTCACCGGCAAAGCGTGCAGAATAAATCCCCGGTGCACCGTTGAGTGCATCAATCTCAATACCGGAATCGTCAGCTAATGCTGGTAAGCCGGTATGGTGGCAGGCATTGCGTGCTTTCAACAGGGCATTTTCTACAAAGGTGAGTCCGGTTTCCGGAATTTCCGGTACATTAAATTCAGATTGTGGTTGTACTGAAATAGAATAGGCAGAAAGGATCTCTGCGATTTCACGTGCCTTACCAGCATTATTACTGGCTAAAATAATTTTTTCTGGAATGCTTTTATCCATACTGGATTGTTCTCTTGTTTTAGTCTTTTAAAGCGTTGTTTTGATGCTCAAGTAATTGTTCAATGGCTTGTTTGGCCAGCCCGGACATGGCAATTAAATCTTCATGGCTGAATGCTTCACCTTCTGCTGTCCCCTGTACTTCAATGTATCCACCTTTATCGTTCATGATAATATTCATATCGGTGTCACAGTCCGAGTCTTCAATATAATCCAGATCCATGACCGGAGTGCCTTTATAAACACCGACCGAGATAGCTGCAATCTGATTGACAATCGGGTTAGCAGTGATCATTTTGTTTTCGAGCATGTAATTAACAGCGTCACTGAGAGCAACAAAAGCACCGGTAATGGAAGCTGTGCGGGTACCACCATCGGCCTGAATCACATCGCAGTCAAGAGAAATGGTGTGTTCACCCAGTTTGTTTAAATCAATCGCTGCACGCAAAGCGCGGCCAATCAATCGTTGAATTTCCATGGTGCGGCCGCCCTGTTTACCACTGGATGCTTCGCGACGCATTCGGCTACCGGTTGAGCGTGGCAGCATACCGTATTCGGCTGTAATCCAGCCCTGGCCTTTGCCGCGTAAAAAACCGGGTACTTTGGCTTCGACGGTTGCAGTACAAATAACTTTGGTGTCTCCACAGCAGATTAAGACGGAACCTTCTGCATGTTTGGTGTAATTTCGTGTAATGCTGATGGGGCGTAATTCATCGGCAGCCCGGCCACTTGGACGCATAATTATTCCTTATATATAAATAATAGCCCAGTATAACGTGTCTTTAGGATGTAGAGCCAGTTTGTTTTTTATTTGTTATGCCGTTTCTGATGGTGTGAATTCATTGTCATTTTGGCCTTTAACAATTTCAGGGTGAGCAATGTGATAACCCTGTGCATAACTGATACCCATTTCTGTTATTGTTTCAAGAATAGCCTGGTCTTCGACCCATTCTGCTACAGTGGGTATATTCATTGCCTTACCAATGGTGACAACAGAGGCAACCATTGCTTTGTCAATGTTGTCGTTCACAATGTCTTTGATAAATGAGCCATCTATTTTTAGAAAATCAACATCCATATTTTTAAGGTGTGAGAGGGAACTTAAACCGGAACCAAAATCATCCAGGGCAAAAAGACAGCCGTATTTTTTTAATTTTGAAATTAATTTTTTGATTTTTTCAAGGTTATGAATGGCGGCTGTTTCGGTAATTTCCAGACAAATTTGTTGGGGCGAAATTTCAGGATAAGCTTCAAACATATCAATAATAAATTCTGCAAAATTTTCAATATTAAGTGTTGCACCGGAAATATTTATAGCGGTTATGGAATCCTTGTCGAGTGGAATCAATCCGCGACTTAATGAACTGAATGTCTGGTTAACAACCCATTTATCAATACGGTCCATAAAATTATAACGTTCAGCAGCTTCAATTAACATTTGAGTCGGGATAGGTTGCTTATTGGAATCGAACAGGCGAAGTAGAACTTCATTGTAATATTTAAACGGTGCATTTTTTTCATTAATAGCAACAGCATGTTGGGTTGCTATTAGCAGGTCTCCATTATCAATAGCTTTATGTATGCGGGTTGGTATTTCCATTTCAGAGCGAAGTTGCAAAAATTCTTCTTCGGTGATTGTCAGGATGTGAACACGATTACGTCCCTGATCTTTTGCGGCATAACAAGCCATATCGACTGCGCTCATTAGTGCTGTGGCATTTTCACATTTTGGTGTAATGCTCACTAGGCCTATACTGGCACTGATTGAATGTTTTTGAGTTTGCCATTCAAACTGGTAACTGCGAATGGTAGCCAGGATTAAATTGGCAATCCGGTTGCCTTCTTCTGCATCGCAGTTGGTTAGTAACACACCAAATTCATCTCCCCCTAATCGTGCCAGAATATCTGAACGCCTGAGAATGGATTTTAATTTTGGTGCAAGTATTTGCAGTAATGCATCCCCGGCCTGATGGCCACAAGTATCATTAATGACTTTAAACTGGTCAAGATCAATAAACAGTAAAACATGATTGTTATTCCATTGTCGTGCATTATTAACCAGTTCATTTAAACGTCTATCAAAAGAATTTCTGTTAAACAATCCGGTTAAGTCATCGTGTTCTGCCTGCCATTTTAGATTGGCGGCCACATTTTTGGCGCGAGTGATATCCAGGTATAGAAAAAGCATGAGTAAAACCAGTCCCAGAATAACGATACCAACGATTGTATAAAAGCCGATATTGCGCTGTTCTTTTGCCAGAGCCTCAACTTTACCAAGAGAGATATTCACTTCGATTGCACCAAGTAGCTGGTTCAGTTTCCACTGTTTTTGTGTATTGATGCCTTGTTGCTGGCGACGTTGCATAATGTTATTGCGTTTTTCCATTTTATTATGACAGTTGACACATGAGTTAGCCGTGGCCGGATCGGCCTGCATAAAGCGTAATGTGGGTTCCCCCTTAAAGAGTTCAATTCGCCAGGCCGGTTGCCAGTTGATAGGTTGCTGGGGATTGGGCATGTCCTGTTTTTCAAGCTGTTGCCATGCCCACTTCTGGAAGCTATCTTTGAGTCCCTGGTTTTTTTCAAGGTTCCACCGACTTAAAGGTTGATAGGTGTATAACCCGGATTGTTTTTCTGCCATATCTTTACCCAGTTGTTTCAGGAACTGGGCAGGCAGAGGGATATAGCCTTTTTTATTTGCAGGGTGAATATTGGCACCAAATCCATCGTTACTTAATTTGGCAACGGCTGTTTTGGCATAAACGGAACGCGCAGTGGTTGCCATTGTGGAAACCACTTTAGCCAACTCAAGGGCTTGATGTTGTATGACACGTTGTTGACTTAAATTAATAACATACCAGGCAGCCGTGGATAAAAGTGCCAGCAGGACAACAGAGAGAATAATAATTTTTCTCCGTAACTGGTTAAAGATTGTATTGGTTTCAACAAACCGGTTTGTTTTTTGGCTGACAAGGGTGTCACTATGATGGTCAGTATGGGTTTGCATTTATTTAAAATATTAATAACTACTAATATACGTTGTGGGTTTCATACTGTCTGTAACGGCATTCCTGCTGCAAATTCAAGGAAATATAGGTTGTATTTTTAAACGGGAATAAAAAAACGGGCTATAAAAGCCCGTTTTTAACACTATTTAGAGTGTGGCCTGGTTTAAGGACGCACGTAAGCGTAGCCTTTTTCATGCAGCTCGATAATACGTGTAACGCCAGCAGGTACAATTTTTACACCTTTAGTCAGTTTAGGCATTTTGCCTTTTTTCTTCATGATTTTTTTCATGGTGTTGTTGCAAGCACTGAAAGTCAGGTCTTCGTTAAAAGCCATGCTTTTTACACGTTTTGCTAATTTGCTTTTCTTGGTCAGGATGCTTAAACCAGGACCATAAGCAACGATTTCAACCATGACTTCACCCGGGCCGTATGCTTTTAAAACGTTAGCTGCATTATTAAGTGCAATTTTTTGAGTCAGTGGATCTTTTGAGCTCACTTGAATCACTAATTTGTGGATACCGTCATTGGCTGGGCTGCTTGACTGAGTTGCTGCGCAACCTGTGGCAATAATGCCTGCGATTAATAGCGCAAATACTTTTAAAAATTTCATATGAACTCCTTAATATTTTTTATTTATTCCCGAAAGGGTGATTAAGTTTATCAGCTTGATTAATGTATAACCAGTATTTTGTTTATGGCTATAAACAGGTTAAGTGGCAGTATGTGGGTACAGAGTTGAAGGATGTTGTCTGTTTTTATTCAATAAAAGTGTATCGATCTTCTGCAATTAATTGTTGCAAGGGGCGGGGATCTCTCCAGCCTGTGGTTTCGAGCATGGGCTTGGAATAAAATGAATCAACAGGACCAATGCATAATAGTGCAATGGGTTTGGCACCATTGGGGCAATGTAATAGTGAAGCCAATTCATCAGGGTTAAATAACGACACCCAGCCCATACCCAGGTTTTCAGCGCGTGCAGCTAACCATAAGTTTTGAATGGCACAGGCTGTTGAGCATAAGGCCATTTCATCTGGCATGGTGCGTCGGCCGAACACCGTACCATCATCCGGTGCCTTGACAACCACAAATAGCTCTGCACATTCACGTATCCCTTCAACTTTTAAAGCAAGAAATTCCTGTTTGCGTTTATCAAGTGCTTCAGCTGTTTGTTCGATTTCTGTATCCACAAGTAGTGAAATCTTTTGACGTAATTCTTTTTTCTGAATGCGAATAAAACGCCAGGGTTGCATCAGGCCAACGGATGGCGCAGCGTGAGCAGCTTCAAGAATACGTTGTAATACAGTGGGCTCAACTTTTGCGTCAGGGGTAAAGTGACGCATATCTCGACGTGCCTGGATAATGCGGTACAGCGCATTACATTCCGTTTCTGAAAACAGAGATTGTTCAGTCTTCTGTTCGTCAGCTGAAGATATGCTATGCCTGGGCACACTCAGGGCCTCGGTGATAAATTAAATCTTCAACCGGCTTACCTTCTACAAAATGTTCCTTGATAATACGATCCAGATTTTCTTCTGTGACATTGTAATACCAGATACCATCCGGTTGAATGCACATGACCGGGCCGGATTTGCAGGTTGCAAAACAGCTGGTACGAGTACGCTTGACACGCAGTTCCCCTTTATCAATCCCGGCGGCTTTAAATTTTTCCGCTAATGAGTCGAACAGATCTTCTGACTCGCCATCTTCAGTACAACGTGGCCCTACACACACCAGCATATGGCGTTTGTAATCCATCATTTTGGGTTTTTCTATTTTTTCACTCATTAACTGCACTCGCTTGTTGATTTAGATTGTTTTGACCCGGGTTATTCTGACCCAGATTATTCCATGCCTGATCATAGGCGTTGATAATTTCTTCAGGGAAGCTGCCATCGCGTTTGATAACTGACAGGTTAAACACAGTATCACCGTGTTGATTAAAAAATTGTATGCCCATTAATTTTGTATCATGACGGACAAACCAGGCAGAGCAAACCTGTGACCAGTTGATATGGCAGTGAAAGTGTTCATTCTCAATATTGAGCCAGTCACCGCGTTGTTCAAAGTCTGCGCTGCTTATCATCAGCTCGCTGACCGCACCGCCTTCGGCTCGAATCACAGCGCGCAATTTACCGAACTGCTGACTCGCTTCAAGTACAGCTTGAATATTGTCCTGCTGAATGGCAATGGCTTTGTAGCCGGCCGTGGCTTCATCATTATCCGCTTCGCTGATGGCTTCAATAATCTGTTCCATCGGTGCATCAAAATGGCGTGCAATATCCCGCAATGAATGATGCGGTTCGGTATTCATATATTCACGTACAACCGCTTTCCAGCCGGTTAAGCCCATCGTTAAAGAACGACCGGCTTTTTCACCCTGTTTTGCTTCGCCGGTGATGTTGTCGTACTTATTGGCATAACCACGTGGGGTGATCATCAAACCTTCGCGCATAAAGGTGGTACTGTTACCGATTAATACGGTTGTCAGCATACCGATTTTGCAGTCCTTCATTTCATCGAGTCGAACCATTTGTATATTCTGTGCTTCGCGGTAAGCAGACTTAACAATCGCAACCGGCGTGTCCGGTTTACGGTAACGTAACAAGATACGTTGTGCTTCAACAATTTGTTGAGTGCGACGACCGCTTTTGGGATTATACAGGGCAACCACAAAATCACTTCTGCCGGCGGCATCAATTCGGTTGGCAATACGTGGCCAGGGTGTTAATAAATCGGATAGTGAAATAGAGCAGAAGTCATGGGTTAACGGTGCACCCACCAGCGAGGCACAGGCGGATAATGCCGTTGCACCCGGTACAATTTCAACTTCAATATCACTGTCAGGTGTCCAACCGGATTGTAATAAAACTTCATAGGTTGGCCCGGCCATACCGTATACACCGATATCACCGGAGGAAATAAGTGAAACGGTTTTGCCGAGTTTGGCCTGATCGTAGGCTTCGATACAGCGATCAATTTCTTCGGTCATGCCTTTGCGTACGACTTCTTTGCCATCTAATAAATCTTTCACCAGTTTTATGTAGGTTGAATAACCGATGACAACATCTGACAGTTCGATGGCTTCTCGGGCACGGTAGCTCATGGCTTCCGCATTACCTGGGCCAAAGCCCACTAAAAATATTTTTCCAGTCTTGTTGTTACTCTGGGTGTTAGTTTGATTCATTATTTAACCTCACGACCGAGACAGTGGCATTCTTGCCATCGTGTCCACGGT
Organism: Chromatiales bacterium; assembly: GCA_027070385.1. Classification (GTDB taxonomy): domain Bacteria; phylum Pseudomonadota; class Gammaproteobacteria; order UBA6429; family Thiohalophilaceae; genus SZUA-37. The sequence continues at coordinate 6,362 of JALXDW010000140.1, read as the reverse complement.
ATTTATTTTTTTCTATCATTAAATCGTTTAAGTCGGTGTTGGCGGCCAACAGTGCTGCGGCTTCGGCAACGGCTGGGGTGCCCATATACTTCATGACGACTTCCGACGGATTTGGAACCTCAACGGTTGCCAGTTGTGTTGCGCTAAAAAACTGTAATGGCCAGTTATATTTTTTGGCCAGCGCTAACAATGCAACCTCGTCACTTTTTTTGTCGATGGTGGCCACTGCTTTGACGGCACTGTGATCAAGCTTGAGTTGTTGCAAACTTGTATTAACCACCTGTTCCAATGTTTCCAGTGGTGTATTGCGATCACAGCCCATACCTAAAACAACCTGCATTAATTCTGTCCTGCCGGTGGTCGATAAATAACGAGTTGTTCATGCAATGTTTGCCACAGATTATTATCAATCTCTTTGTTGGTGACCCATAACACGGCTTTGAATTTTTCCAGTTCAACATCGGCAAACGAATCAAATAAATGAATATTTTTTGGTAAAGGGGTGGGGCGTGTCCACCAGTTTTTACTGCCGGCTTCCTGTACAAAGGCAATCGGTTCTTCATTGACAACATGGGCTGAAACACGGGTGATATTAATTTTGGGTGCTTCAACCTGCCAGCCAAGCTCGCGGCCTAAAATATCAACCGGAATCGTTTTACCAACATCCGATGCAGTCGTCACCACGGCCGTAGCACCTAATAGTCTGGCAACCTGTTCAGCATAGGCATTGGCACCACCCACATGGCCGGATAAAACCGGAATAACAAATTGTGCAGCATCATCAACAACCAGTATGCCAGGATCTTCATCCTTTGATTTAAGGTGGGAGGCAATCAGGCGTACCACCGCACCGAGTGAAATAAAGAAAACAATCTGATCATAATCGTCAAACAGTGGCGCCATTTGTGCGCGTAATGCACCACTGTATACATTCACTTTATTCGGTACGCCGGATAACAACTCGGCAAATTTTTCAGACACAATCACATCAGCTTGCGGGATTTTAGCCGCCAGTTGAGCGACCTGTTTGGCGCCGTGTTTGGTAATGGCAACCAGCGCAATACGCGGGCTTACATTATTTTCTGTTTCACTCATGCTGTTTTCTCTTTTATATTCGTCGTTGAGGTATCGTGATTGACTTTTTTACGGCAGCCTCGAATCATTTCACCGCGGATCCGGTCAGGATTTTTAATTAATAATAGCGAAAGGTAATTCACCTTTTCAGCTTTTAACGAAGCAATGTTGTTAACAACACGTTCTTCGGGGGCCCCTGCTTTTTCTATAAAAGTGGCATAAGGCAAAATATTTTTTTTATCCAGTAAATCAATAATGTCATCTAATAGCGGTTTAACTTTTAATAAAACCAGCGTGTCAAAGTCATTAAGCAGTTTTTCAATCATTGCAATACCATAGCCTGCCGGAATAATGGCAATGGTATCGTCCACATCAGATAGTGGTGTTTGTATGCGAGCGGCAGCGGCATGGAAAGAAGGCACTCCGGCAATAATCTCCAGTGTAATGTCTTCATCCAGCCCCTGAACAGTGCGTGCCAGGTGGCCGAAGGTTGAATAAGTTGAGGCATCACCTTCAACCAGAAACATCACATCCTTACCCTGTTGCAGATATTCCAGTACGGTTTGTGCGGCAGCCAGCCAGTGTTTAGCCAGTTTGGATTCATCATGCGTCATCGGGAAAATTAACGGCTGATGTTCGGCAGGCAATTCGAGCCCGGCACGTAAGGCAATATCCAGTGCATAGCTGTCACTTTTTTTATTGCGTTTTGGATAGGTCCATACCGCATCACGTTGTAAACATGCCCATGCACGCCGTGTGATCAAACCCGGATCGCCGGGTCCTAAAGACACACCGTATAAACAGCCTTTGGTTTTCATTGTGGTTCCACCTGTCTGTTTTGTGCCGTGACAATCCATACCGGATTTTCTGCTGCGAGCCGGTGCATATGCAAAATGGGTTGGCTGCGTGAAACATTTATCTGAATAAACGACCAGTCAGCCCCCAGTTCCTTTAATGCTTGTGTTGCGCTGTGCATATTCTCCAGTGTGACAAAATTCATCACTAGCTGGCCACCGTTATGTAAACGTTGCAGCGACAGTTTGATCAGTTCAACCAGCTCACCACCGGAACCGCCAATAAAGATCGCATCGGGATCCATCCAGTTCTGCATTCCTTCGGGCGCCTTACTATGCAGCAAGGTGTAGTTGCTGATTTGCATTTGCTGTTTGTTGTTTTGTGCATTGGCAACATCGGCTTCATTTTTTTCAATCGCATACACATGACCGTCACAACAAAGTCGGGCCGCTTCCAGTCCCACTGAACCGGAACCGGCACCAATGTCCCAAACGATACTGTCACGGCGTAATTGCATTGCGGCTAACGAAGCTGCACGCACTTCCCGTTTGGTGATTAAACCCTTTTCCGGTTTACGTTGGTGGTAATAATGGTCTTCAAGCCCCAGTAATATCGAATTGTCGCTGACAGAGCCCCGAGTTTGTTCAATGATAACAATATTCAAATCAGCAAAGCTTTGTTGCGTGGTTTGTGCAACGTTGAGTTTTTCATAAACCTGTTCGCTGTCCTGTAAAATATTTTCAACGACTGAAAGCGTATAGTCAGACTCTAAACCTTCAAGCTGTAACATCCGTGCAATGCGAGCCGGAGAGTTTTCCGGGCTGGTAAAAACTGCCACAGCCGGATGTTTTTTTATTGCTTGTAATAACGCATATAAACCATGCGATGGATCAGCACCGGGTTGCCATTCACCCGCATCACGAGAGTGTACCGAGCAAATTTTTAAACCTTGCCAGGCAATACCCAATCGCGCACAAGCAAGTTGTATGGTTGAAACATTGGGAAGGATGTTGCAATGTTGCTGACCCAGTTTACTGATTAGAAATTTGCCAATACCATGACAAAGTGGGTCCCCGGTTGATAACATCACCACCTGTTGTTGTTTGTCAAAGGCTTGTTTGATCCAGTCAGGAATATCTTTCATCTGGCCGGTTAAATCATGCTGAATGGCATTGGCCTGGAATTGGCCACTGAATAATTGTAATGTACGGCTTGCACCAATCACCACATCGGCTTTTTTAATCAGTTGTAATACCTGTGGTGTAAGGCTATCCACCCCGTTATCCAGTACACCAATAATATGGCAGATGTTTGTCATGATAAGTCATCCGATGCTTCGGCCAGTTTGTTGCCTTCAAAGTCACACACCAGTACCTGTAAGGTAAATTGGCTCGGGTAGCGTTCACGTAATGTTTGAATGACTTTTTCGCAGAGTGCCTGATGAAACTCATTAATAAGATTCAGTTCTTCCATTCGTTCGCTGGCATAGCGTGCTGTTTCCGCTGCGCGTATATCGGCACACACGCTTTCATCTACACCGATATTGGCAGCAAGTTCTGCCAGCAAGGCGGTGTTAACGGCATTACGCCCTGCATGGGTAATGGTTTCACCTTGTGCCATTTTAGTGAGCTTGCCGACCATGCCGCCAATAATGACATGCTGAATGTTTTCCTTTACGACTGTATCGAGCGCATACTTTAAGAAGTCACCCATTTGCACAAAACAGCTGGAGGCCAGCTCTGGGAATTCGCGCATCACAAACTTTTCGGTACGACCCCCGGTGGTGAGTACCACGGTGTCCTGCCCCTGGTTGGCGGCCACTTCAATGCCCTGAATCACGCTGGCACGAAAAGCGGCTGTAGAGTAAGGGTGTACAATGCCGGTTGTGCCTAAAATTGAAATGCCATCCATAATACCAAGGCGATAGTTTAAGGTTTTCTTCGACATCTTCTCGCCACCGGGTACCGAGATAGTGACTTCCAGACCTTTTTCTTTTAACAAGTCCGAAGCGACTTCACGTACATTGTCCTCGATGTTTTTACGCGGTACGGGGTTAATCGCCGGGCCACCGACTTCAAGGCCTAAACCCCGTTGAGTGATAACCCCAACACCTTCACCACCTTTGAGTATGACCTGACCAGTTGCATTATCAACAATACGAACATCGGCCGTTAAGGGTGCCTTATCGGTGCAGTCCGGATCGTCCCCGGCATCTTTTATTACCACGGCATGAGCATGTTGTGCATCAAGTTGCGGATCGTTGACAGAAAAAACAACACGTTCGCCATTGGGTAACAATGACTCGACTTGTTCCGGAATTTTATCCTGAACCAAACCCAATGTTGCTGCACGTGCCGCGGCAGCAGAACAGGCTCCGGTGGTAAAGCCTTTACGTGTGCCTTTTTTCTTTTTTTGCATCATGTTGCTAAACGTTATGCTGCTTTTTGTTTTGCTTCGGCAATGGCCAGTAAGGCATGAATAGTGGAAACCACTAAAGTGGAACCGCCTTTACGACCATCGGTAATTATCCAGGGTACATCATCGAGTTCACTGATAGCCTGCTTGGATTCTGCCGCAGAGACAAAGCCAACTGGCATACCAATGATGATAGCAGGTTTGATCCCTTCTTCTTTAATCATTCGTTCTACTTCCAGTAGTGCGGTGGGTGCATTACCAACGGCGACAATGCCACCATTCAATAAACTTTTATCGCGTGCTTTACGCATCGCCTGAACAGCACGGGTTGTATTTTCCTTTTTTGCCTGTGCGATAACGTCATCGTCTGAAATAAAATGGTGAGTGCTCATCTTAAAATGTTTCAGGCGCGGTTGTGATAAACCCACACAGATCATTTCAACATCAGCAATAATGGCTGCGCCGTTATTAATCGCATTCAATGCTGCTGAAATGGCATTATCATGAAAGCGGGTTAAACCGTTAAATTCAAAATCAGCGGTGGCATGAATCATGCGACGCACCACTTGCCATTGCTCATCCGGATATTGATGGGGCCCCGCTTCACGATCAACGATCGCAAATGAATCATGTTCAATTTGTTGTCCGGCCTGGGTAAGTTGTTCGGTAATTACATTGCTCATAGTGGTGTCCTGAGAATTCGCATTCTGGTATTTAATTAATGTTCCGGATGGTGCTCATGATCGTGGTGGTGATGGCCATGACCGTGTTGTTCAGCCAGTTCCCGATACTGACAGCCATCGCATGCCATCATACTACTTTCCGTTGAGTCGCTCAGCGCCTCATTAACATGTTGATCGAGTAACTGATAAATTTCATCCGCAAAACCAAAGTAATTGCCAAGGGCAAAACGTATTTGTGGATATTGTTGTGATAAGTGTTGATGCTGGCGTTTAATCCGTTCGATAAGAGTGCCGTTAAACAGGTAGTAGGGTTGTATGGCTATTTGAGTCATGCCCAGCTTAACCTGTCGCTGTACAACGTTTTCAAGCCGTGGGTAGGTTATACCGGTAAAGGCAATATCCACCAGTTCATGATCCTGTTCTTCCCATAACCAGCGTGCTATTTTGGCCACTTCACCATTGGCAACGCGGTCAGACGAACCACGGCCTAATAAAATAACACCGGTTGTTTTAGGGTCGGGCATATCCAGTTGCATCATTATCTGACGTAACTCGCGTTTTAATATTTTTAAAATACCTTCACCTGCACCAAGATGGGGGGTGTAGATAAATTCAACTTGCGGGTGGCGCTTTCGGGCTTCGGCTAAATGTGCCGGTACTTCCATTTTTACATGTGCAGCGGCGTTTAGAATTAACGGTACCACAATAACACGTGACGCTTTTTTTGCGGCATTATCAAAACCGCTATCGAGCAGCACATCGGCAAATTCGATATAGCAAACTTCAATATCCCATTGCGGGTTGCGTTTGCGCCAGTGATTAGCGAACTGTTCTATTTCGATATTGCCCGCGGGGTGTCTGGAACCATGACCCACTAATAAGATCGTATCTGCCATTTTTAACCTTTTATTTTTTCTGATTTTCTAAAACGATGCGAAAAACCGGCATCATACAATTTTGATTTTTTAATTTCTGACCACTGCCGGGCACCAATCGTTGGGCTGGCAATAATCATGGCCTGGCTTGTTACTTTTTCTGCAATACATTTGTCTCGAATGTTAGTGAGCGTACCACGAATTATTTTTTCTTCCCCCGGCCAACTGGCTTTTTGTACCACCAGAACAGGCGAGTCTTCGGACCAACCCGCAGCCAATAAATCCTGTTGTATTTTTTTTACCAGGGTAATGGATAAAAAAATACATAAGGTACAGTGGTGTGCAGCTAATTCCGCAAGGGACTCACCTTGTGGCATGGGGGTGCGGCCTTCCACACGGGTAAGAATTACCGTTTGGGTTACTTCCGGGAGGGTTAAACTTTCTATTCCTGCCGCAGCAGAAGCCATGGCCGAAGACACGCCCGGTACCACGGCCACCTCAATACCGGCATCATCGAGGG
>JALXDW010000139.1 GCA_027070385.1 Chromatiales bacterium | reverse complement strand
GCCCGGTACCACTTCCAATTTCAAAAACGTTGCTATTGGGTTTGGTAAACCATTGTTTTATGACAGAAAGGATAACTTCCTGATTTTGTACGCAGGATTCAGCGAAAGGTTTATTTATCATAATGAGATTACAAGTAAAGGATTGGGTAAAAAGAATATGTCTGAGTTAATCAAGTTTTTAAGTATCGTGCAAGAAAATACCCACTAAGGGAGCTAATATAGTATTATTTATCTTCAATGTCAGGGTAAAGTGATGAAAAAATTACAATTCAGTACAATAGCGTATCTGGTTTTATTTCTTATTGCCTATAACCTTTTTGCAGCCGAAAAAAAAGGTGAGTATCACGGTGCCAGGCATACCGAATATCCGGCCTGGTTTAAAGACGGTTTTCTGGAATTTAATGAAGATATTAAAGAAGCTGCTGCAGCGGGTAAACGCTTAATGATTGTTTTTACCCAGCCGGGGTGTCCGTATTGTAATGCATTGGTAGAGCGCAATCTGTCGCAAAAAGAAATAGAACAAAAGGTTCGAAAGCATTTTGATGCCATTGCCTTGAATATGTGGGGTGATCGGGAAGTGACCTTTACTGATGGTCAGCCGTACACTGAAAAAACAATAGCAGAAAAATTAAAGGTACAATTTACCCCTACGGTTTTATTTTTTAACGAACAAGGAAAAATTATACTTCGCTTAAATGGCTATATTCCACCGCGGCGTTTTAATGTGGCACTGGATTATGTGATACAACATCAGGAAAAAAAGATGTCGTACCGTGCCTATGTAAAAGCAAACTTGCCACCGGGCAAGTCAGGTGGTTTGATTAAAGAAGATTTTTTCATGAAGGCACCGATTGATTTGTCGGTTAAAAAGAAAAAAAGAAAGCGACCTTTTGCCGTTTTCTTTGAACAAAAGCATTGCCCAGCCTGTAATATCTTGCATAGTAAAATATTAGCTGACCCCTATACCCGCAATATCATCAAACAGTTTGATGTTGTACAATTGGATATGTGGTCAAATACCATGTTAACCATTCCTGATGGCACTTATACTTCGGCAAAAGCCTGGGCAAAAGCATTGGACATAAAATATGCGCCCAGTCTGGTTATTTTCAATGAACAAGGAAAGGAAATTATTCGTTCGGAAGCTTTTTTCAAGGTATTTCATACACAGGGTATGTTTGCCTATGTACTGGAAGGTGGTTATAAAAAACAACCAAGCTTTCAGCGTTATTTATCAGCCCGAGCCGAACATTTCAGAGAGCAAGGTAAGTCCGTTGATATCTGGAATTACAAGAGTTTGCACGATACAAAAAAATAAAGAAGTAAGCATATGTCGATTTATGAAGACCCCGAAGAACGAAAGGATTTAATTGTCAGTGTTTTCCAGGTACTTAACAGCTGGAAAATAGATTTGGAGTTACAAGCGATATTGGTGGGGTTACCTGCAGGAACAAAATCACGTGAATTGACAAAAATTAAAAATGGTAAACCGTTTCCGGATGAAGATGAATTTATGCGGCGTGCCTTTGAAATTCTTTCAATCAGTAAAGGTCTCAAGCTGGCATTTCCCGGTAACACAACACTGGGTAATTTATGGGTAACGACAGCCAGTTATAACTTTAATGACTGTGCTCCGGTTGAAATTATGCTTGCCAGCTTTGAAGGTTTGCAGGAAGTGAATCAACACCTGAATGGCCATTGGTCATAAAAGCTAGCTCGCAGTTAAAGGCTTGTTTGCACGAACCCAACCCATCAGCCCACCACGCAGGTTGTAAACATTATCAAAGCCTTGCTGTTTTAGAAACATGCAGGCATGAGCTGAACGCGCGCCACTACGGCAAACCATAATAATTTTTTTATCATTATCCAGTTCGGACAAACGCATAGGCAGGCTCGCCAGTGGCATTGGGTGGGCATTCTCAATTTTGCCAGCAGCTATTTCAGGCATTTCACGGACATCAATAATTTGATATTCATCACTGTGGTGGTCAAGTTCAGTGGGTTGAATTTCCTGTACAAGTGCATGCATATTTTTTTCCTCAAATATCTCAGTAAAACAGTCTGAATATAGTATATTAGACTATTCTTATATTCAAGTATTTTTTGTAAATACTGAATATTTTATTGAATATTCACATATTAGCTGCTAAAACATAGCAAATACAGTAGCCATTTCAGCAAAAAACAACTCTGTGAACCTGGAAATGAAGAAATCAGATTTAAAACAGATTGAAATTATTGATGCAGCCGAGCGTCGCTTTCTTGATATAGGTTACAACAAAACCACCATGGCGGAGATAGCCGAGGATCTGGGTATGTCGGCTGCGAATCTGTATCGCTTTTTCAAAAGCAAGCAAGATATTGCTGCTGCCTGTGCCGAGCGTTGTTTAGCTAGCCGGGGGGAATGCCTCAAGGGCATTGTTGCTCAGCAGCCGATGACCGCTGCTGAAAAATTACTGGCTTTTGTACTTGAAGATATTCGCTACACATTTGAACGCGAAAATGAGCCAAAGGTTAACGAGCTTATTTCAATAGTTACCCGTGAACATAAAGAAATCGTCTTGTCGAATGTGGAAAGCCAATGTGCATTGATAGCAGAAATTATTGAACAAGGGAATGCCACGGGTGAGTTCGATGTCAGCGATGTTGAAAAAACGGCAGGTGCAATCTATAGCAGTCTGACCCTTTTTGAAATCCCCATTTTTTTGCCACTGTTTAGTAAAGAACAATTTGAAAAAATGGCGCGCGATCTGGTTGAGTTGTTATTGCTGGGTTTAAACAAACGATAGTCGCCTTACTAGGCAAAGCAATGGAGATAAAAATGAAAGACTTTGAAGCAAATTATGGAAAATGGATTTTAAAACATCGTTGGCTTGTCATTATTGCTTGTTTGTTTGCTGTGATATTGGCGGCAAGTGGAGGGCGGTTTTTAAGTTTTACAAATAATTACCGGGTTTTTTTCAGTGAAGAAAATCCACAGCTCAAGGCTTTCGATGCTTTGGAGCGTATGTACACCAAGAACGATAATGTCATGTTTATTGTTACACCTAAAGACGGTAATGTTTTTAGCAAAGAAACACTAATGGTTGTGGAAGCACTTACCGAACAAGCCTGGCAGTTACCATTTTCTATCCGTGTTGACTCAATTAGCAATTTTCAACATACCACTGCAGAAGGTGATGATTTAATTGTTCAGGATTTGGTGGAAGATGCAGAAACGCTGTCAGCCGAAGACATTGCCAGAATTAAAAACATTGCATTGAATGATCCCATTCTTAAAAACAGACTGATTTCCAAAACAGCTGCCGTTACCGGTATCAATGCCACCATTCAATTACCTGGAAAAGATGAAACCAGAGAAGTTCCTATGGTTGTCGCCAAAGCCCGCGAAATAATGAATGACTTTAACAAGCGTTATCCTGACATCGAGATCCGTTTAAACGGGATGGTGATGATGAATAACGCTTTTTCTGAAGCATCACAACAAGATATGAAACAACTGGTGCTACCAAGCTTTATATTAATGATTATTATTTTGGGGATTTTAATTCGAGACTTATCCCGACCATGGCACAGCTTACTAATATTATTTGCGGCATTAGCGGCCACTATTTTTGTTGTTGCCGGATTTTTTAGCAAAGGCATAACATTATTGCCAGAATCATTGCTTAAACCCGTCACTTTTGTTGTTATCGCCTTGCCCTTTGCCTGGTACCTGTTATTTATGCGCTTGTTGCCTGGCACAGCAACGACATTTTTGGTTATTTTATTTTCGATTATGGCCGCAATGGGATTGGGGGGCTATGTTGGTTTTCCATTAACACCGCCTTCAATGTCAGCACCAACCATTATTCTGACAGTTGCGATAGCAAACAGTGTGCATATTCTGGTAACTTTTTTACATGATATGCGCATAGGCAAAGGAAAAAATGAATCCATTGTAGAAAGTTTACGGGTGAACCTGGAACCGGTCTTTTTAGCCAGTGTGACAACGGCCATTGGTTTCTTGTCTATGAACTTTTCGGATGCACCACCGTTTCAACATCTCGGTAATTTTGTTGCTTTCGGTGTGGTCGTTTCTTTTATATTGAGCGTGACTTTTTTGCCTGCTGTTATTTCCTTGCTACCTGTCAAAGTAAAACAGGTTGATAGTGATAAAGATATGCTTATGGAACGACTAGGAGACTTTGTTGTACGCAACCGAAAACGCTTGATGATAGGAATGGGAGTACTGATTTTTGGTCTTATTTCATTTCTGCCAAGAAATGAATTAAATGATGTATTTGTCGAATATTTTGATAAATCTGTCCCCTTTCGTGCCGATTCGGATTATATGATTAAAAATCTGACAGGATTATATATCATTGATTATTCGCTCAGTTCGGGTGAAGCAGGGGGGGTTAGTAACCCGGAATACCAGAAAGAATTGGCCGCTTTTGCGGACTGGTATCGGCAGCAAGCAGAAACCATTCATGTGAATGTCTTTACTGATATCATGAAGCGATTGAATAAAAATATGCACGCTGATGATCCTCAATGGTATAGAACACCGGAAAACAGAGAATTATCAGCACAGTATTTGCTTCTATATGAAATGTCATTACCTTATGGCCTGGATCTGAATAACCAGATTAACGTCGACAAATCTGCCACGCGAATGACGGTTACAATAAAAACCATTTCAAGTAATGAAATTATTGCACTGGAAAATCGTGCCCAACAGTGGCTGCATAAAAATACCCATTATATTCAAAAATCGGATGGGAGCGGCCCGACGGTGATGTTTGCGCATATAGGCAAAAGAAATATTATTAGTATGTTAAGTGGTACTACGGTTGCATTATTCTTAATTTCGATGATTCTGATTTTTGCCCTGCGTTCATTTAAAGTCGGCTTTATCAGTTTACTACCTAACCTGGTTCCGGCAGCAATGGGATTTGGATTATGGGGTATTCTTGTGGGTGAAGTTGGGCTGGCACTGTCCATTGTAACGGGAATGACGTTGGGAATCGTGGTGGATGACACGGTACATTTTTTGAGTAAATATTTGCGCGCACGACGTGAAAAAGGCTTTAGCGCCGAAAATGCGGTTCGTTATGCGTTTACACATGTTGGTCGTGCATTGGTTACAACATCCATTATACTGGTTGCCGGATTTTCAGTGATTGCACAATCCAGTTTTGAACTGAATGCAGGGATGGGTTTGTTAACCGCAATCGTCATTGTATTTGCATTGATGGCAGATTTTCTATTCCTGCCGGCATTATTAATTAAATTTGAGGGGAAAGGAAAATGAGAACATATTTCGCCGTATTGGTTTTACTGATAGCAGGCTTTAATGTCTATGCAGAAACAGCAGAAGAAAAAGGGCTAGCGATCGCGATAGAAGCTGATAAACGGGATACAGGCTGGGGAGATCAGCAGGCAAGATTAATTATGACCCTGAAAAACCGTTTTGGACAGGAGTCAAAACGTCGAAACAGAAATAAAACACTGGAAGTAGAAGGTGATGGCGACAAAACCCTGATAATATTTGATTCACCAAAAGATATTAAAGGGACTGCTTTTCTAAGTTTTACCCATGCATTAAAACCGGATGAGCAATGGATTTTCTTGCCGGCACTCAAGCGCATTAAACGAATTTCATCATCGAACAAGTCTGGTCCATTTTTGGGTAGTGAGTTTGCGTATGAAGATATCTCTTCACAGGAAGTAGAAAAGTATAAGTACAAGTATTTGCGGGATGAAAAAATAAACGGTCGTGATTGTTTTGTTGTTGAAGCTGTACCGCAATATAAAAAGTCAGGCTATACTCGTCTGATTAACTGGATTGACAAGGAGCGTTATCGACCCTTGAAGACAGAGTTTTATGATCGTAAAAACAGTTTATTGAAAACGCTGACTTACAGTGGTTATAAACAGTATCTGGGGAAATACTGGCGTGCAAGCCGTATGGATATGCAAAACCATATTACTGGAAAAAGTACCAGCCTTGAATTTCTTGAATACAAATTTAAAACCGGTTTAACAAGTCGTGATTTTAATCGTAATGCATTAAAACGGGCGCGCTAATTTTTCTGGCAGGTGTACGGTTATGATAAAAATATTCAGGCTTGTAGCCGTACTATGGTTAGCAAGTTCTTCGCTGGTATATTCTGCAGAATGGTCTGGCCAGCTTGGTATTGAGTCAAGAGCTTTCACTGAAACAGCCGCTTATGCGGGGCAGCAGGGTAACAATAGCTCAATATTCTTTCAGCCTGAATTTTATCATGAATTTGAAACAGCTAATGCCAGTTTCACTTTTGTTCCTTTTGTGCGTTTGGATCAACATGATGATGAGCGCAGTCATCTGGATATTCGAGAGTTAACCTGGGTTAAAGTACAGAATGATCTGGAATGGCGGTTGGGATTGCGCAAGGTCTTTTGGGGTGTGACAGAATCACAACATCTGGTTGATATTATTAACCAGACTGACAGCGTAGAGAGTCCGGATGGTGAAGCAAAATTGGGACAGCCAATGGTCAATCTTTCGTGGTTAACTGATACAGGAACATTTGATTTTTTTCTGTTACCGTATTTTCGAGAAAGAACGTTTGCCGGAAAAGCAGGACGATTAAGAAGTCAGCCTTATATCGACACTTCAACAACTTTTTATGAATCAGCCGATAAGGAAAAGCATATCGACTATGCCTTGCGTTGGGCGCATAGTATTGATGAATGGGATATTGGTTTAAGTTATTTTAATGGTACCAGTCGATCGCCCAGATTCATTAGCGGGACGGATGCAGCAGGTAGCACAGTATTGAATCCTGTTTATGACCTTATTGAGCAAATAGGGGTTGATGTGCAGGCAACATTTAACAGTTGGTTATGGAAGCTTGAATCAATTCATCGTAGTGGTATTCGAGGAAACGGGCCATCAAGTTTTGTTGCTGTCACTGCCGGCCTGGAATATACCTTTTATTCTGTAATAGGCGAAGCAACGGATATAGGCCTGGTGATGGAGTATCTTTATGATGATCGTGGCGGGCAGGCGAGTAGTCCCTTCCAGAAAGATATTATGGCCGGTTTACGCTTTAATCTGAATGATGAGCAAAGCTCGGAAGCTTTATTGGGTGTTATTAAAGACTTGGATAATGATGCTGTTATATATACACTTGAAGCAAGTAGACGGCTTAGTGAAAATTTTAAACTGCTCCTTGAAGCACGTAAATACTCCAATATCCCGCTGAATGATCTTTTGCATTCCTACCTGCGTGATGATTACATTCAGGCAGAACTGGTTTATTATTTTTAGATGTATATTTTATACAATATGGC
>JALXDW010000138.1 GCA_027070385.1 Chromatiales bacterium | reverse complement strand
GTGTTGTTGTATTATTGATTTTAGCTTTCGCTTATTCCAAATTAAATGAAACGAATGAAAAGGCAATAACTAACGCACAGAACAGAACTGTTCTGTTAACGGTGCTTAGCCATATTCGTGCCGATCTGCTTGCGGCCTATCAGGGGCTTAATAATTTCCTGTTAACCCCTGAAAAAATTGAATACAAGAAAAAAGTCCAGTTACTTATACAAAATACAATTAATACCAGCCAACAGTTACAAGACAAACCCTTTTCTCGGGATACGTTGGTGGCAGAAAAAGCGGCACTATTAAAGGTTAAGTTAGCAACCCTCCACAATGAAATTCAGCATTTATTTTCAATTCGTTTAGATAGCGCCAGATTATATCCGTCGCTTGCTGTTGCTGCTGAATACATGCGGCCTAACCGGGTAAAAATGAACAGTTTAATGGGGATTGTAAAGTATGAAATGCAACAGGACGAGACCATTAAAACGGCTCCCGATGTTTATGAGACATTTATAAATACACGCTATTTATGGGGGAAAATGCTATCTAACTTTCGTATATACCTTGCAAACCGTACAGGTTTTTTTGATCAACATTTACTGACAAGGCAGGAAGAAGATTTAGTCATTCGTTATAAGGAGTTAAATAAAAGTTTAACGGCACTGACTACTTTGGCCGAGCAAGGACGGTTAGGTTTTGAGAGTACTTATGCCGTTAAGGAGATGAAAGCCGCTTCTGAATTATGGTTTGAAGGTTTTACCCGAATCAAGGTGATACATCACTCGGATAACTGGCGACTGGATGCGCTGATTATGAAAAATAAAATCACTCCCACGCTTGATGGCATTGTAATTTTACTTTCAGACTTGGAAAAAACAGCCAGTGTTTCAGCAGAGGAAGACTTTATTAGCTTTAAAAAACTGGGGAAAGCACAGAATAATTTATTATGGATCATTGCTATTTTGGGAATCATCTTTGTCGTTATCATAATATTATCTCTGGATAGTTTTATATTCAAACCCATCACCCAGGTAGTTTCTGCATTGAAATCGGAAGCTTTGGGCAAAAAAGGGGAGATTATTCCACTGGTTAAATCACAGGAAGCTTATGATTTAGTCAGTGCTTTCAGTGAAATGAGCAGACAAGTACATCTGCGACAGTCGGAACTTGAACACCGTGCATTGCATGATGCACTTACGGCTCTGCCTAATCGCACCTTGCTGCTGGATAGAATGGAACATGATATTAATACAGCTAAAAGAGAATCTCAGCAGTTATGTCTGTTGATGCTGGATTTGGATCGCTTTAAAGAAGTAAATGATACATTAGGTCATAGTGTCGGTGATCAGTTACTGATAATTTTAGGTGAACGACTCACTCGAGTACTGCGAGATGTTGATACTGTTGCACGATTTGGCGGTGATGAGTTTGCTATTCTGTTACCGCATACTGACGGGCAACAGGCGAAAAAGATTGCAGAAAAGATACTTGCGGCATTAAAAGATGTTGTACTGATTGAAGGAATAGAATTATATATTACAGCAAGTATCGGTATTGCCGTTTACCCTCAGCACTGTGCCAGCGTACAGGACTTGTTACGTCTGGCTGACATTGCAATGTATGTTGCAAAGCGAAATAAAACCGGTTTCGAAGTTTACAGGGCGGATGATGATGAGAACAGTCTTTCACGCTTGTCTCTGACGAATGCATTACGTGATGCACTTGATAACAATCTGCTGGATGTTTATTATCAGCCTGTTATTAATATAAAGAAAAATAAAATAGTCGGCGTTGAAGCTTTAAGTCGCTGGTTTCATCCTGAATTGGGAACCATACCCCCTGATACATTTATTTCCTTGGCGGAACAGACAGGCATTATCAATGAGTTAACCTATCGGGTATTGGAACAGTCTATTTCCCGGCTAATGCAATGGCATAAATTAAATGCAGATTTATATGTTGCTGTGAACATTTCAGTTTACAGTTTTAGAGAACCATTGTTTGTGAGCCATATTCGCCAAATTCTGGAAAAATTCAATTTCCCATATGAGAAACTGACGCTTGAAATCACAGAAGGTGCAATGATGGAAAATCCATTGCAGGCTGTTGATATTTTGTCAGAACTGCGTCAAATGGGGGTTAAACTGGCCGTTGATGACTTTGGTACGGGCTATTCTTCAATGGCTTACCTCAAACAGTTACCCATTCATGAGCTGAAAATTGATAAATCATTTGTTCTAGGATTACATGAAGATAAAAGCGATGAGGCTATTGTGCGTTCGACGATTGAATTGGCTCACAATTTGAACTTACGTGTGGTTGCTGAAGGTGTAGAAACTGAAACAGCATGGGAGTTATTACAACAGTTTGATTGCGATGTGGCACAAGGATATTATATGAGCAAGCCAAAGTCGGCAGAAGATATTGAGCGGCAACTGACTGATGAGTCTGGCAAACAAGTTAAATAGCGGGCATACCTTCTATTTCAAGCATTGCGACTAAACGTATCAATGGTAGCCCCATCAGTGTATTGGGGTCGTCACCTTCCAGACGCTCAAACAAGGTTATACCCAGACCTTCCGATTTGAAACTGCCTGCACAGTTATAGGGTTTTTCTTTGCGTAAATAATTTTCTATTTGTGAATCCCGCAAGTAACGAAATACAACATTGAATGGTACAACGCTAGAGTGAATTTTCCCTGTTTTAGTATTGATTAAACTTAAACCGGTTAAGAAGGTAACACGTTTGCCACTTGCTTCTTTGAGTTGTTTCATTGCATTTTCAAAATTACCCGGTTTGCCAATAATCTTGCCATCAATGACAGCAACCTGATCAGAACCAATGATTAATGCATTTTCATATTTGTCAGAAACTGCCTGGGCTTTTGCAATGGCCAGGCGTTCAACTAGATGTTCAGGGGTTTCACCCGGTTCAGGTTTTTCATCGGTATCGGGTGCCACACACTCAAATGGTAGTCCAAGTTTTTCCAGAATGGTTTTTCGAAAAGGTGATGTTGAGGCGAGTACAAGTTGCATAATTTTATATCTTTAATATCAGGGTTATTATTCTATTTCGATCAGTGCTTCATCAGGTGTTACCGTATCACCTTTGGATATATGAATGGCTGTAATAATACCAGAAACCGGAGCCTGTATTTCAGTTTCCATTTTCATCGCCTCGGTTATAAGTAGCGGATCACCTGCTTTGACCTTGTCATTCAGGTTTACAAGAACGTCAATAACAGTAGCCGGCATGGAGGTAGTAACATCGCCTGGCCGGGTTGCGCGTGGACGTTGTCCGTCTGACAATGCTGATTGGCTCTGAGTGTCCGCATTGAGATTAATTTCATTTAGTGGTTGTAATAAAATTTCTTCCGGTACACCATCCACGCTGACGTAGTAAGGACGTTGTTGCTGGTTTTTATAACCTGTACCATTGATCTGGATGTGATAAGTTTCACCATGCAAGGTAATATTAAATTCAGTGGCAGCTGGTGTACAATTATTTTCAGAGTGAAGCGGTTCTAGTGGCTCGGGAACAAGTTCACCGGCATTACGCTGGATTAAAAATTCTTTACCAATGTCAGGGAACATTGCATAAGTTAGAACATCTTCTTCAGATTTTGCGTGTTCACCAATTTCTGTTCGTAACCGTTGCAGTTCATCCGGTAACAAATCGGCAGGGCGGCATTCAATTACATCTTCATTACCAATGGCCATATGTTGCACTTGAATGCTAATTGGGCCAGGTGCCTTGCCATATTTACCTTGCAGATAAAGTTTTACCTCATTGGTTATCGTTTTGTAGCGTTCACCCGCAATGACATTCATTACAGCCTGAGTACCAACAATTTGAGAGGTCGGTGTCACCAGGGGAGGGTAACCTAATTCTTTGCGGACAATGGGAATTTCTTTTAATACTTCATTCATGCGGTTGAGTGCATTTTGTTCTTTTAATTGATTGGATAAATTTGAAATCATGCCACCGGGTACCTGATTGACCTGTACTCGTGTATCAAGCCCGGTGTACTCACTTTCAAACTGATGGTATTTTTTGCGTACTTCATAAAAGTAAAAACCAATGTCTTGTAATTGGGGTAAATCGAGTCCGGTGTCATAGGCTGTGTTTTTGAATGCGGCAACCATACTTTCGGTCGGTGGATGGGAAGTCCCGCCTGAAAAAGACGATATTGCAGTATCAATACCGGTAATGCCGTGTTCAGCTGCTTTGTATTGGCACATGCTGGCAAGCCCAGCGGTCGCATGCGAATGTAAATGAACAGGAATATCTACAGCTTCAACTAAAGCGGATACCAGTGTTGAAGTTGCTTTCGGTGTCAGTAGTCCGGCCATGTCTTTAATAACAATACTGTCACACCCCATGGATTGAAGTTCTTTTGCCATATTTACGAATTGTTTTTCAGTGTGTACAGGGCTTGTGGTATAGCAAATAGTGCCTTGCGCATGTTTATTTGCTTTTTTGGTTGCTTCAATCGAAACGCGCAGATTACGGGTATCGTTGAGAGCATCAAAAATACGGAAGATATCAATACCATTATCTGCAGCACGCTCAACAAAGGCCCGTACTACATCATCGGAATAATGTCGGTAACCTAGTAAATTTTGTCCACGTAATAACATTTGTAGAGGGGTATTGGGTAAAGCAGCTTTTAACTGTTTTAAACGTTCCCATGGGTCTTCTTTTAAGAAACGGACGCAGGCATCGAAGGTAGCACCGCCCCAGACTTCCAACGACCAGTAACCAATTTTATCGAGGCGTTCACAGACCGGTAGCATGTCCTCGGTGCGCATACGTGTTGCGATCAGTGATTGATGTGCGTCACGTAAAATCGTATCAGTAATTAAAATTTTAGACATGCGGTTTTATTTTCCTTCTGACGGGTATTTGATTTTATACTATTAAAGCCCCATGCTGGCGGCAATAGCGGTTGCAATGGCGGTTGCTACTTCTTTATTGGAACGTTTTAGCGAATAATTCAAAAGTTCCGGGTGTTGTTCGACATAACCGGTATTAAAGCGCCCGGTTTGAAAGCTGGCTGATTTTAAAATTTCAAGATGGTAGGGAATGGTTGTTTTAATGCCGTAAACACCGATATCACGTAACGCACGAATACCGCGATCGATCAGGCTGTCCCAGTCGTGAGCCCAAACAATCAACTTGGCGCACATCGAGTCATAATATGGTGGAATTTCGTAACCGGTATAAATGGCGCCATCGGTGCGTACACCGGGGCCACCGGTCGCAAAGTAGCGGGTAATTTTGCCAAAGCTGGGCAGGAAGTCATTTTTTGGATCTTCGGCATTAATCCGGAATTCCATGGCGTAGCCCCGTATTGAGATATCCTGCTGTTGATAACGCAGGGTTAAACCACTGGCAATACGAATTTGTTCCTGCACAATATCAATACCCGTAATTTCTTCTGTAATAGGGTGTTCAACCTGTAAGCGGGTATTCATTTCCATAAAGTAGAAGTTGTCATTTTCATCCATTAAAAACTCAACCGTACCTGCATTGGTATAACCACAGGCAGTAGCGGCTTTAACGGCAAGCCCACCGATATATTCCCGTTGTTCTGTATTCAGTTGTGGTGATGGTGCAATTTCGATGAGTTTTTGATGGCGACGCTGAATGGAACAGTCGCGCTCGTAAAGGTGGATAACATTACCGTGTTTGTCAGCCAGAATTTGTACTTCGATATGGCGTGGATCGGCGATAAATTTTTCGATAAAAACCTCACCGCTACCAAAAGCTTTTTCGGCTTCGGAAATTACACGGGGGTAATTCTGGCGTAATTCAGCCGCGTTGGCGCATTGGCGAATGCCGCGTCCACCACCGCCATTGGTGGCTTTAAGCATGACCGGGTAGCCAATATCAGTCGAAATTTGTATGGCCTCTTCAATATTGGCAACATTGCCATGGCTACCGGGAGTAACAGGAACGCCTGCATTGACCATTGTTTTTCGGGCATGGGTCTTATCCCCCATATTGCGGACAACGTCGCTGGATGGGCCAATAAACTGTATATTGCGACGCTCACAGATTTCGGCTAATTCGGGATTTTCCGACAAAAAGCCATAGCCGGGATGCAGGGCATCACAGCCTGTTTCAATGGCTAAATTGACCAGGCGATGGGCGTTAAGATAGCCTGTAACGGTATCAGGGCCTAAACTGTAGGCTTCATCCGCTTTGCGGACATGCAGGGCATAGCGATCTGCTTCGGCATAGACAGCAACCGATTTAATCCCCATTTCAGCGCAGGCGCGGACAATTCGGACCGCAATTTCCCCCCGGTTGGCAATCAGTATTTTTTTTATCATGCTGGCATTGTAGTATTTTGCTTATGTAGATTGAAACAAAAAACTGCTAAAATATTGATTTTAATGGTTCAACAGCCGGCATATAACCCTTCTTTAAGAAGGGTTATTATTTTGCTTTATTCATCAAAAATCAATGATTTACTTTGACAGAACTTCTCCAGATCGTTAAAATTTGCGCCCTATGTCGAAGCATCAAAATTCGTCTGCTATTAACTCGCGTTTACCGGTTCAAATTGATCCCATTCGGTTAGCTGTCGCAAGACAACAGCTTTATGGCGAAATGGAAATTTCGCGTTTTGAGCGTTTAAAAGAGCTGCTGACTTCAAGCGAAGGAGCAGTGACGGTAAAGTTCGATTTTGATGTGGATTCAAACAACGTGCGTTGTGTAACAGGTACCCTTGTTGCAGAATTGTCACTTTGTTGTCAGCGATGCTTGCAGCCAATGAAGTGGCAGCTTGATACGGATGTTGCTTTGGCCTTTGTCGAGCATGAACATCAAATAGATGAGCTGGTGGTTGATTATGAACCCTATCTTATCGACGCAACACCACTGATGTTGAGTGACATGATAGAAGATGAAATTCTTCTTGCGCTTCCTCAGGTGCCTATGCACGATGAGTCAATCTGTAAACCAGCGGTTGATATTAATCATCCGGTAGAGCAGCAGGAAGTTCAGGATAATATAAGTCAGGCAACAGATAAAAGAGAAAATCCTTTTGCTGTGCTGGCAGGTTTTAAACCCGATTCAAAAGAGTAAGTTAAGAGGAACATTGTAATGGCTGTTCAAAAGAGCAAAAAAAGTACTTCACGTCGTGGCATGCGTCGTTCACATGATGCGTTAACAGAAAATGCATTATCTATCGAACCTACCACTGGTGAAACACATTTGCGTCATCATGTAAGTGCGGATGGTTATTACCGTGGTCGTAAAGTTATCGACACTAATAGCTAGGTATTTATCAAACACAGTGGATTGATTTCCTGATTTTAATACACTGTGTTATCTATATTAACGG
>JALXDW010000137.1 GCA_027070385.1 Chromatiales bacterium | reverse complement strand
ACTTAGCATAACGGTTGGATAATTAAGAATATCCTAATATTGTAATATTTTTACCTTTACTCGGCAAGTATTGGATGAATTTTCAACACAAAAGAATCACTCCATAAACCACGGAAACACGACTACACTTTAACCTAATATGAATTAATCCCTTAACTATCCAAAGAACACATGCAAAACAAATTAAAATATACTTTATATATAGTACTAATTTTCAGCTTGTCACTATTATTTCTTGGGAGTTGTTCTAATAACGATGCTGAACAGGCACTGAAACATAGCCTCAATGATCTTGTGAATGCCATTGAGAACAAACAATATCGCGCTGTTACCAATACGATGACCCGTCAATTTTCAGGTAACCATCGTTTTAACCAACAAACCATGTCGGCACTTATTTTTCGCTATTACCTGCGCCATAAATTTATCAAAATTTATACCGTAGTGAATGCAATCGAAATGGATGAAAATAAACAGACGGCAAAAATGCTATTCCATGCTGTACTCACCGGTACTAAAAAAACATTACCTGAACATATGCGTGCATTCAGAGTGCAATCTCAATGGCTGAAAATTGATGGTGAATGGAAGATAAAAAAGGCAGACTGGCAGGAAGTCCGGGCGCAAAGTATTTACCCGGAAATAAAGCGACCAATTCCTTAGATAAGCTTACATTATAATTTTAAAACTGCAGTACAACTAGAGTCGGCTTACCCGCTTTCCCTTGCCCTGAGAAACCAGTTTGAGTGTATTTTTGCAGAATAAATGGATGCTGCCACGTGACAGTTTAATACAGCGTTTATGCTCAAAGTCCTTCAAAATGCGGCTGACCATCTCACGCGTCGTGCCGAGTTCATGACCTAACTCGCTATGCGTAATGGCTATTGGTCGACCACAGTTACGCTCAAATTGCTCCTGCAACCAACATGCAATGCGTAAATCCAGGCGGTCAAAAGCCAGCCCCGACACAAGATTAACCATATTCGCCAAACGTTCGGTCAAACTGCGCAGAACATAATTTCTAAAACCGTCTGATTTTGACATTGCATTATGGAACTCAGTGCGACTGATCACTAAACCACGCACACTGGTTTCTGCTTGTGCCATAATCGGATACGGCATACCGTTTACCAGATTATTCAGATTGTGGATGCACAGTTCTCCCGGTTCAACACGGTACAGTGTCATTTCTCGACCTTCATCCGAATCCTTAAAAACTCGCACAGTACCTTCAACCACCAGCATTAAATGCTTACATTCCATATTTTCGCTAAACATGACGGTATTTGCATCGAATGTATGCAATTTTGCTGTTTCTAACATTGCCCAGCAATGTGCATCTGCCTGTTCAAGCAGATCAGGGTAGTCTGCCAGCAAATCATGTAATTTATGGCTTTGTGAAGAATGAAGATTAGTCACAGGCGTTGCAAGTGTTGACATCAGAGTTGCCTCTTCTTTAGATTGTTCAATATTTAAGCATATTTGAAAAACCACGCCAAGCGTCATTTTCCCGGATAGAAAGAATATAGCTAATAACTAATATGCTATTTTCCTCGCTAGCTACTACAAACTCTGTACCTTTTAGCACACTTATACAGAGTATTGGGATATGAATCATTGTTCTATATCAACAGAATATAAAATATCCATAAAAAAAAGGTAACTTATACATATAAGTTACCCGAATATGAGGAGATCAATTTTTATACGAGGACTATATATAAAGGCATATGTCTGAATCACCGGCAAATTCAAAGAATTTAGCCGCACCGGCATAATCCACTGCATCGATTAATTCTGAGGCGTCAAAATCAAACAAATCAACCGTCATTTGGCAGGCTGTCATTTTTACGTCCGCCTCAATACAAAGTTCTCGCAATTCTTCCAGGCTTGCGACCCCTTTGCTTTTCATTTTTGATTTCATCATCATGGTCATAATACTTTGCATCCCCGGAATGGCTGTACCAAGCACAGGGAACCACTTGTCCATCCCCATTGGCATTGGCATACCTGGATTACCCAGAGGGCTGACTTCCAGTTTCATTTTTTTCTTTAACAGCTGCAGACCATAAAAGGTGAAAAATATCTCAACATCATAACCCAGTGCAGCAGCAGTGGATGCCAGAATA
>JALXDW010000136.1 GCA_027070385.1 Chromatiales bacterium | reverse complement strand
CAAAAGAGGCTTCGCGTGTCGATACAGCAACATACTTCGCCACTGAACCAAAACCCGGGCAGTTATCGGTAATAGGTAAATCATTATCCACGGTTTTAGGTACATGAATCGCCTGAATCGGATAACCCATTTCCTTAGACAACTGGGAAATCTTGTAACAAGTATCGGCAGAATCACCACCACCATTATAAAAGAAGAAGCCAATGTTATGCGCTTTGAAAACTTCAATTAAGCGTTCGTATTCACGACGATTTTCTTCCAGTGATTTTAATTTAAAACGACAAGAACCGAATGCACCGGAAGGGGTGTAACGCAGTGCTTTAATCGTTGCAGCAGATTCTTTGCTAGTATCGATCAGGTCTTCTGTTAATGCTCCAATAATACCATTACGTCCTGCATAGACCTTGCCAATTTTATTTGATTTACGTGCCGCTTCAATAACACCTGCTGCACTGGCATTAATCACAGCGGTAACTCCACCGGATTGTGCATAGAAAGCATTCATTGGTGGCACTTTAGGTGCAGCTTTTTTCTTTGCTTTCGCTTTTGTTTTCTTTTTGGCGACTTTTTTCTTCGCTGTTTTTTTCTTTGTTACTTTCTTTTTAGCTACTTTCTTTTTAGCTACTTTTTTCTTGGTGACTTTTTTCTTCGTCACTTTTTTCTTTGCTTTCTTTTTAGCTGCCATGATAGACCTCGGTTAATTTTAAAATTGATTTTTTGGTAACTTAAACGGTTTTAATCTGTTGCTTTTGTTGCTTTGTTTTTTTCCAGTTCATGGTCGGCTTGTACTCGTAATGTTGTTAACACGCAGTCGAGCAGATCATTATAAAATTGCTTACCGGTTCCAAATTGTTCACGGGCACTGTAAAAAAACTGACTGAAATACTGAACTTCATCTGTTTTGGCCACAATAAAATGGCAATTCCCTTTTTCCCAGTAAACAGCTGGACATTCTGTCACCTGAGAATCATTTTCAGAAAGACGGAGTTCAATGTCAGCTTGTTCAAACGGGATAGCTTCGCCATAGCGTTCTTGAAGGCAGTCGCCAATGGCTTTTAATTCTTCGGGGGTATAGTCTGGGATTTTACTCATAGATTTTATCGTTAAAGCTGCGGAGCGTGTATTGTCCATATCTGGGGGATTATTGCAAGTTTTAGGCAGGTTAACACAACCACTCAGCATTTAACCCGGCCCTGTTTCACTGTGCTATGTTTTATTAAACGACTGGAATCTTCTTGTGTGCGCTGTCTCATACAGGGGCTATTTATTTTATTGCTCACCGGCAGGCCAGCTAAAAACCATAAAGTAAGCGCTATAAATCAAGCTCTAAACATAAAGCCGCTACACACTCTAAATAGTTCTTAATATGCTGATTTTATTGACATTATAGATTAATGCACATATATTGCACACTCAATTCAAAATAAGCTGGGTTAAAGTCAAGTTACGCTGACCAAGGCTAATTTACGCAAATTAAATAATGGGTTTGGCTGTGTAATGCGTATTTTTGTCAATATATTCGCCAATATAATCGTTGCCTGGCTATACAGTATGGCAGCGTTGGCCGCTTCCATCACCGAGGCCCCCAGTATTGCTTTTTACTATGCTCAGCATATCCCGGTGGATGAGCTATCCCAATTCGAGCAGATTGTTGTCGATCCGGATCATATTTCCGACAAAGAAATCATAAAGTTAAAACAATACGGTGGCAAGGTCATTGCTTACGTCAGCGTGGGTGAATCGGAAAGATGGCGACAGGATTACTCGCAAATTGATAAAAAACTGTTTACAGGCGTGAATAAAAGCTGGGGCAGCGATATTGTGGATTTAACTCAGCCCCAATGGCAACATTTTTTGCTGCAGCAACGCTTCAGCAAGCTTGCTAAAAGACATTTTGATGGTTTCTTTCTGGATACACTGGACAGTTATCAACGTTTTCTTGCGAAAGACAAATGGCCGGCACAGGAACAAGCCTTGATTAAAATTATTCGGACACTGGCCAAGCACTTTCCTGATAGCAAAATACTGCTTAACCGTGGTTTTGCTGTTTTACAAGATGTGCATCCCCTTGTTCATGGCGTTGTTGCGGAATCCTTGTATGCCGGGTGGGATCCCCTGAAAAAACAATAC
>JALXDW010000135.1 GCA_027070385.1 Chromatiales bacterium | reverse complement strand
AAATTGTTCTACTGACTCGCATAATTTTAAATTAAACACCTTTTTTCCATAAAATGAACAATATTAGTCCATTATCTTACACTGATTTTAGCGGTCAAGCCTTGATACTACTTTAATTTTTAAGCCTTTATCTTCAGTTAAAAAACCATCGTTAACCAGCGTCGACAATATTTTCTACGGTATTAAGGTCAAGATAGATAACACCGTCCTCGATAATAAGCGGTAATCCCTGCAATGACTGTCCCTTGCATGGCCCGTATATACAAAAGCCGTCTTCAGGCTGAAACAAAGCACCGTGCAGGCTGCACATTAACAGGCTGCCCTCACTGTCAAAGCACTGATTGTCCTGCCAGTTCAGGTTAACGCCGGTATGCGGACACTTGTTTAAATAAACCCGAAAGTTTCCCTTAACAGAACAAAGCAAGATTAATTCCAACTGGCGGCCATGGCAGTCAAGTTCCAGCGTTTGGCACTCTGAAATGCCGATTTCACTGATTTCTGACAACTTCAATAATTGATCCATAAAGCAACATCACCTGACAAAATAAGAAAGCACTAAAGTAGATTTAATATTATTTAACAAAAAGTGAAAAAAACACTTGTATAATAGCGCCAGATGATTATAGTGTGCGCTATTCATCTTTTACTTTGTGTAAAAAGTATTTTTTTAAAACAAAGCCTAACATACAAAATAAATTATCAGGAGTAATCATGGCCGCGAAGAAAAAAACCAAGAAGAAAGCTAGCAAGAAAAAAGCAGCAGCACCTAAAATCAAAAGCATCAAAGAGCCATTGACTAAAACCCAATTATTTACCGAAATTGCTGAACGTACAGACATGAAGAAAAAAGACGTAGCAGTTATTTTTGATGAGCTGGCATCTATCATTAATGGCCATGTTAAACGCAATGCCGCGGGTGTATTCACTTTACCGGGTTTACTTAAAATCAAGGTTGTTCGCAAGCCGGCTACTAAAGCACGTAAAGGTATTAACCCGTTCACTGGCGAGCCAACAGTATTTAAAGCCAAGCCAGCACGAAATGTTGTTAAAGTACTGCCTTTAAAAGCATTAAAAGAAATGGCTCTTTAATTCCATCTTTAAAGAACTGTTAAAAAAGGCCCGGAACTTATTCCGGGCTTTTTTTTGCAAAAAATTACATTATTGCTGTTTAATCCAGTCCAGAACAGCCGTAGTCGAAGCCACTTCGCCATCAACAACACCGGCATGTATTTCACGCCGTGCCTGCCTGTTTTTCTTTAAAAAGCGAGTCATTAAAAGTGCTTTCATTCCAGCCTGCTTTGCCCCTGTTAGTTCATCACTGCCCCCATCACCCACAAACAGACAGTTTGCTGGGACATGCTTAACACGCTCACAGACATGCTGGTATATTGCCTTGTCCGGCTTTTTAAAACCGACTTCACAACTAAACAGGCTGTGATCAAAATAAGGCGCTAAAGGCGAATGCTGCCATGCCTGTACTTCTGCGGTGGAGGCGTTGGAAACCAGCACCAGTTTATAGCCCTGTTGCTTTAAAAGGCGCACGCCTTGCAAAACATCATCCTGAATATGGTGTTTTAAAGCATAATCAAAACGATTTTGCCGTTCATAAACCGCTTGCCGAATAAGCTCCTCTGAGGTTTCCGGGTCGTGGCTATGAATAAGCGTTCTGATAACATCGGTTGCATCTGTCGGCTGGCAAATTTCATGGTGCTGACTGAAACACAGCGCATTCCAGTGCTCTTTGTCCATGCCAAAAATATCGGCCGTCATTCGCCCGACGGATAGCGGGACACTGCCAACATCAACCAGAGTGGAAAATAAATCAAAACACACAACCTTAATCATGTGCGCCAAGTTAAATCATAGTGTGTCTAAAAGCAAAAAACTTAAGCGCAAAAACAGGGCTACCAATCCCTGCTGGCAGCTAATTACAACCGTCTAAAAGTCAAAGCCCAGTCCAATAAAGGCACCGCTTTCCAGGGTTCTATCGCTCGCCTCACTGGTCAGTTGCACCTTAATATTCTGGTAACCAAAAGAGAGGAAACCCTGTGGCGTAATCTGGTATTGAATGCTGACACTGAATTCACTGAATGAATCGGTTGCACTAAAAGTAGTAAAACTTGGGGCCAGAAAATAAC
>JALXDW010000134.1 GCA_027070385.1 Chromatiales bacterium | reverse complement strand
CAACGGCAACTACATGAACTCGATGCTGGCACTGACCGAGGCCATACGTGATGGCTATGATGAAGCACTGTTGCTGGATGTCGATGGCTATGTTGCCGAAGGCAGCGGTGAAAATATTTTTATTGTTCGTGATGGCGTTATTTATACACCGGAACTGACTTCCGCCCTGGAAGGGATTACCCGCGAAACGATCATGGCGCTTGCCAGTGATATTGGTGTTGACGTAAAAGAAAAACGCATTACCCGTGATGAAGTGTATATTGCAGACGAAGCCTTCTTTACCGGTACAGCGGCAGAAGTAACTCCTATTCGTGAACTCGATAGTCGTACTATTGGCTGTGGCAGCCGTGGTCCTGTCACCGAAAAATTACAAAAAATGTATTTTGATTTGGTTCATGGTCGAATTGAAAAATATAACGACTGGTTAACCATTGTAAAATAACAGGCAAAATACCAACTAAAAATAACAAGCAGGACAGGAGATAGCCATGGCCGAAACAAAAGCAAAAACGCCAAATGCTGCAGCACGTTATGAGGTAACGCAAAAAGATTTACCTTTGCATTGCCCAATGCCGGACAGCAGTTTATGGGATTCACACCCACGTGTTTTTTTGCCTATTGAGGAAACGGGTGAGGCGAAGTGCCCTTATTGTGGTGCGGTATACGTGCTTAAAAAATAATGATAAATAGCAAGAGAGCGGATAATAGTGTTAAAACGGTATTTTGCCTTGTCATTTATGCACGGGTTTAAACAAATATGATTTCAGAAATTCCTCACTTTGAATCTGCTCAAGTCCTGGTGCTGGGTGATGTGATGCTGGATCGTTACTGGATGGGAGAGACTTCACGGATTTCCCCTGAAGCACCCGTTCCAGTTGTCAAAGTAGGTGACATTGAAGAGCGTGCCGGTGGTGCCGGTAATGTGGCCATTAATATTGCTGCTTTAGGTGCAAATGCTGCAGTGATGGGGCTAACCGGTGAAGACGATGCGGCCAACAGCCTTGCCGATTTAATGCAACAAGCCGGTGTCACGGCTCATTTCAGTAAAGACAGCAAACACGCTACGGTTACCAAGTTACGGGTATTAAGTCATAACCAGCAATTAATCCGTCTGGACTTTGAAGATGGTTTTCCACATCACAACAATGATCAGTTACTGGAAATATTTTCTCAGCAACTGGGTCAGGCGGGTGCGGTTATTTTATCGGACTACGGTAAAGGTACCTTGCAGGACTGTCAGCATTTTATTCAGCAGGCCACAGAACATCAAATTCCGGTACTCGTCGATCCTAAAGGGGCTGACTTTACTAAATATAAGGGTGCAACCCTGATCACACCCAACCTGTCCGAATTTGAACAGGTTGTTGGGCATTGTAAAACTGAAAATGACATAGTGACTAAAGGCACGGCTTTGCTCGAAGAGCTGAATTTAAGTGCGTTACTCATTACCCGTAGCGAGAAAGGGATGACGTTACTGCAACGTGGTAAAGACGCGTTGCATTTACCCACTCGCGCACGCGAAGTGTATGACGTGACCGGTGCCGGTGATACGGTGATTTCAGTACTGGCCGCTAGTCTGGCCGCAGGTGTGGATTTAGCCGAAGCAACCATGCTGTCGAACCTGGCCGCGGGTGTGGTGGTGAATAAAATCGGTACTGCAACGGTGAATCAGCAAGAATTAAAGCTTGCCATGCGTCAGACACATTCGGTGCAACGTGGCGTGATGGATGAAGATGAAATGTTGCAGCTTGCACGGCAGGCACAATCCTGTGGTGAAAAAATTGTAATGACCAATGGCTGTTTTGATATCTTGCATACCGGCCATGTTGCCTATCTGGAAGAAGCGGCACAACTGGGTGACCGTTTAATAGTGGCAGTCAATGATGACGCTTCCATTAAACGGCTGAAAGGCGAAGACCGCCCGGTTAACCCGATGGAAAAACGAATGCGGATGTTAGCCGCACTGGAATGTGTAGACTGGGTTGTTCCTTTTTATGAAGACACCCCCACCCGACTGATTTGTAAACTGTCACCGGATATTCTTGTCAAAGGCGGTGACAATAAGGTCGATGAGATTCCCGGTGGTGATTGCGTACGTGAAGCCGGTGGTGAAGTAAGGGTTCTGACTTATATTGACGGTGTTTCAACAACCGAAATTATCAGCTCGATTCGAGAAACAGAAAATAAAAATTAATTCAAAAGAAGACCTGTACACCCATGACGACAGGGATTCGGTTATTCGATGATGGATATAAAAAAATATTTCAATGCAGACTCACAGACTTAAATGCGACGTTGTAATTTTCGGTGGCGGTGTTGCGGGTCTCTGGTTGTTAGCATTGTTGCGTCAACAAGGTTTTCAAACTTTATTACTTGAAACCGAGGCACTCGGTGCAGGGCAAACACGTTTTGCTCAGGGCATTATTCACGGTGGTACCAAGTATGCACTACTTGGTAAAGTCACGGCATCGTCTGAAGCGATTGCTGCCATGCCGGGGATATGGCGAGACTGTTTGCAGGGTAACGGTGTGATTGATCTGAGTAAGGTCAAGGTGCTATCCGAGAATCAATGCATGTGGTCACACAATGCCTTGTCATCAAAGCTGGCCGGATTTTTTGCCAGTAAGTTAATGCGCAGTCGTACCGAAGAAATTAAATATCAACAGCGTCCTGTTATTTTTCAGAACCCGGCATTTAAAGGTAAAGTTTATAAACTGGATGAACCGGTTTTAGATACGTCCAGTATCGTTCATGCCTTGGCTGAACCTCAGCAAAGTGCAATGATGCATATAAAAGGAATGCCTGTTTTTAATAAAAATTCGGCAACCGATTTTAATGTTGAGGATATTGACGCTAACCATTGGCAGATAGAAGCACAACGTTGCGTTTTAATGGCCGGTCAGGGCAATGCGGAGCTTGCCGCTGCCATCCGTTCAGCTATTACAATGGACATTGCCTTACCCAAAATGCAATTACGGCCATTAAAAATGGTGATGTTGCACGGTGGCTTGCCAGAAAAAATTTATGCCCATTGTCTGGAAGCCAATGTGAACCCCCGTATTACCATTACCAGCCATGAAGACAGCCAGGGTGAAACAGTCTGGTACATGGGGGGGCAGTTAGCCGAAGAAGGAATTGAGCGTAGTGATGCACAGCAGATAAAAATAGCCAAACAGGAACTGCACAGTTTAATGCCATGGCTTGATTTTGAAAAAGCGCAATGGGCTTGTCTGGACATTAACCGGGCGGAACCTGAAATGGGTAAGGGCAAACGCCCTGACACTTCCTTTTTTAGTATTAACGGTGCAGTGATAACCGCCTGGCCAACCAAGCTGGCATTAGCACCTAAGTTAGCGGCTGATATTCTTGAGCAGATGAAAGAAACAAACTTAACCGCATCGGGTCAAAGTGAGTCTGAACTGGCTGCTTTGCCGGCATTTCCTGCACCGGGTTATGCCGCTTTACCCTGGCAGGAGGAGTCACGATGGTCAAACTAGATAATATTCAACCTTTACCACAACGCCGGCTGGGCTCAACGGATTTATCTTTAAGTGTACTGGGTTTAGGTACCGTGAAATTGGGTCGGGACCAGCAAGTGAAATATCCCACCGGGTTTAAGATACCGGGAGATAAAGAGGTTAAAAATTTATTCGCTGCCTGCCAGGATTTAGGTATTAACTTTATTGACACTGCGCCGGCTTACGGAGTGAGTGAACAACGTTTAGGTCAGTTATTACCGAATAAAAATGACTGGCTGATAATGACCAAGGTCGGTGAATCCTTTGAAAATGGTCAATCCAGTTTTGATTTTAGTGCCGAAGCCACACGCAATAGCATTGAACGTAGCTTAAAGCGACTTAAACGCAATCATCTTGATATGGTGCTGGTGCATTCTGACGGTAATGATATGCATATTATTAATAATGAAGCCGCACTATCTGAGTTGGAGCAGTTAAAGCAACAAGGGCTTATACGATCATACGGTATGTCGACCAAAACAACCGAGGGTGGATTATGGGTGGTGGAACATTGTGATGTAGTGATGGCTACCTGTAATTTATCCGATGATCATGATTTACCGGTTATCGCCAGAGCAAAAGAATTAAACAAGGGTGTGGTGGTTAAAAAAGGGTTGCAAAGTGGCCATGCCGACAAGTCGGCGGGTGGTTCCGGTATAGAGGCCGCCTTTAAGCATGTCTTTTCCCAGCCCGGTGTCACAAGTATGATCGTTGGCACAATCAATTTGCAACATTTAAGCGATAATGTGCGCATTGTAAATGATGTGATAGCGGCAAGCTAACGGGAACGGCATTTGAACTTATCAAAAAAAATTTTAATCGTTGGCCCTGCCTGGGTAGGCGATATGGTGATGGCGCAAAGTTTATTTAAAACTTTAAAAGAGCAACAGGCTGATTGTGTGATTGATGTTCTGGCTCCCCCCTGGTCGATGCCATTATTGCAACGTATGCCGGAAGTGAATCAGGCGATTGCACTGGACGTTGCGCATGGCAAGTTGGGTTTACGTACACGCTATCGTGTTGGACGACAGTTACGTGTGAACAAATATGATCAAGCGATTATTTTACCTCGTTCCTATAAAGCTGCACTGGTTCCGTTTTTTGCAAAAATCCCGATGCGTACCGGTTACCGTGGTGAAATGCGCTTTGGTATAGTCAATAACAGACTGCCGCTTGATCGAGAAGTACTGACACAAACCGTACAGCGTTTTACTGCCTTGGCATACCATCATGAACTGCAAAAACCACCGCTTGTATATCAGCCATCATTAACGATTGATGTTGCCAATCGTGAATGGTTTATTAAAGATGTTGGCCTTAAAATGAACAAGCCAATCATTGCTTTTATGCCGGGTGCGGAATACGGTGAAGCCAAACGTTGGCCAACGGAATATTACCGACAGTTGGCAGAGATGCTGGTCAGTAATGGTTATCGAATCTGGGTATTAGGCTCCGATAAAGAGCAGCAACTCGGCACCGTTATTTGTGAAGGTTATGAAGAAGATGTGATTAACCTTTGTGGTAAAACCAAACTGGAAGATGTGATTGACCTGTTGTCTATCGTGCATACTGCGGTGAGTAATGATTCCGGCTTAATGCACATTGCCTGTGCAGCGGGAACCAAGGTCATTGGTATTTATGGTTCATCCGATCCGGCCTATACACCACCTTTATCCGATAAAGCTGAAGTGATGTATTTGAATATGTCCTGCAGCCCCTGTTTTCAGCGAACCTGCCAGTTTGAACATCTTGAATGCTTACGAAATATCAAGCCGGTCGATGTTTTTAAGCGGATTTATTAGTACACTCTGATTATGCCAACATTATCCGTTTATATTATTTGTAAAAACGAAGCAGAGAGCATCAGCGATTGCCTGGAGTCGGTGAAGTGGGCGGATGAAATTGTGGTGCTGGATTCCGGTAGTGCTGATAATACTCTCGATATTGTCCGGGACTATACCGATAAAGTTTATACGAATAATGATTGGCAAGGTTTTGGTATTCAAAAGCAACGTGCACAGTCTTATACAAGTGGTGACTGGGTGTTGACTATCGATGCGGATGAACGTGTCACTCCTGCACTAAAACAGGAGATCGAGGCGGTTGTGAAGGAAAATGATCAATCAAAAGTCTATGCCGTGCCGATACTGCCAAATGTTTTTGGTTATTTTATTCGTCATGGCGGCTGGTATCCTGCAAGAAAAATCCGGCTTTATCCGCGTCAAGTCGGACACTATGGTAACCAGCAAGTACATGAGAAACTGGAGTTTAGCCAAGCTGTTGATGTTGTGAATTTACAGGGTGATTTACTGCATTACACTTACCGTGATTTAGAGCATTATCTGGTGAAGTCAGCCAGTTATGCTGCGCAATGGGCAAAACAACGTAAGCAGCGTGGAAAGAAATCTTCCTTATTAAAAGGCATGTTGCACGGTATCGGTTGTTTTTTTAAAATATATATTTTTAAGGCCGGCTTTCTTGATGGCAAACCGGGTTTTCTTATTGCTGTGTTATCTGCCCATTCCACTTTTGTAAAATATGCAGATCTCTGGATGAGGGGCAGTAAGCACTAATGTGTGGCACAAGACAGCCTACCTTTTTTCCCGCTCTGGTTTTAAGCTTTATTTTTCCTCTTGTTATACTTTTTTCACTATCAGGTTGTGTTACTCAAGAGTCCGCAAGTGCAAAAAGTACCACGGACATACAAAAGCAGCCTGCCATATGGTCTGTTGTACTATCCATAAGCGGTGGTTTTGCCGGTTTGGCAAGGAATATCAGTATTGATTCGAACGGACTCTTAATCATTAATGATTTAAAACTGAACAAGAGTATCAGAAATAAACTGGATAACAACGAGTTAGCCCGTCTTTCTGAACTGATTAATAATAATAAAAATCAGCCATCAATGGCTGGCATCCCTTTCGGCTCTGAAAATTGTGCAGATTGTTTTCAGTACAAACTGTCGATTCGTTGGCAAAATGGACAACAACTTGCTGTATTGAATGATATAAACTTACCTCAATCACCGTATAAAGAACTGCTGTTAGTATTGCGAAAATTAACATCAAAATATTATAAATAAATACCGGTGGGGCAAAAAAGGATAGAGAGGATGGCACAATGCAAAGGCCCGGTATAATCTGTTCAGAAAAAATAAAGTCGGCAGTAAAAAAATATTGTATAGCAGCCTTTCTGTTGGTTAATCTTTTTGCTGCAAGCAGTTGGGCGAATGATAGAAATGGCATTGGTAAAAATAATTATTTATCATGGGAAGCCAATGCCAATATTCAGAAACACCCTGTTAGTGGAAAAATACGTTTCATTGGAATTAAAAAAAGAAAGCCTTTGCAGCGTGAAAAAAATAAACAAGTCTCTCAAAGTATTATTGAAACCTATGCTCCCGCTTTTGGTTTGAATAATCCGCTTAAACAACTCAAACTGAAAAAACAAACGCTACACTCTGATTCGGTGACTACTTTTCGCTATCAGCAGTTATATAACAATCTGCCTGTGATTGCTGCCGAACTGGTGGCAGGGATGGATACACTGGAGCAAGTGAATTATATTTCAGGGGAAACGGTGACGGATTTATCATTGAATACCAAGGCGGCTATCAGCGCAGTACAGGCAACGGATATTGCATTGCGTGCCGTTTCGAAATGGTACCGGCATGATGATAAAACCCTGGTTAACAGTCAGGCTGAACTGTCTATTTTCAAGGCCAGTATTCTTTCTCCTGATAGTAAACCGGCCATGCTGGTGTGGAAAATAACAGTCAGTTCGGATAACGTGAATGAGTTACTGCTGATTGATGCCAATAGTGGGGCGATTACATTTCATCTGAATCAG
>JALXDW010000133.1 GCA_027070385.1 Chromatiales bacterium | reverse complement strand
GCCGTATATGGAACTCGGAAGCAGTGAAGCCATTAAGCAAGCGGTCATGGCCGGATTAGGGATCTCGGTATTATCCCGCCATAATTTACGTTTAGAGTTGGCAGGTAACCATATTGCGATACTGGATGTACAAGGTTTTCCACTTTTTTACCGCTGGTATGCGGTGCACTTAAAAGGCAAAAAACTGTCGCTGGTGTCACGTACTTTTCTCGACTTTCTTCTACAACAAGGAAGAGCCATGCTAGAAAAAATACCGGAATAAAATTGTGCCGGCTAACAATAGCCATTGTCAGCCGAATTACAATACCAATCTCTTTTTAAAATAAGGACTTAACAAACAAAATTTCGTATTTAAAGAGTATTCGTATTACAATAATGCAATCGACGACGATTCAGCACATGAATCACCACGCACAATAATCAATACGAAAAAAGTTACCCTGGAATTTATGACTCTCACAAACAAACCTCGTCAACTATTAATAGTCATCAATATTTTATTTATTGTCGCCCTGTTGTTTTCCTGCTCGGATGATAAACCAAAGCGAAAACACAGCCGCGCACAGTCCGTGCATGTTGTCAGCGTTAGCCATTCTCCAATGCTGGCAACTTATACCTTATCCGGCACACTCGAAGCAGAACCCACAATCGAAATTTATAATCAGGAAGAAGGTTTAATTGTATCATTGCTTGTGTATGAAGGTGATCATGTTGAAAAAGATCAACTTCTGGCCAGGCTTGATGCAACATTGATCAGCGCGGAATTAAAGAAAGCAAAAATTGCACACCGACAAGCTGCACTTGATTATAAACGCCTTAAAAAACTAAGAAAAAAACGCTTAACAACAGATGATGCATTAACACAGGCCAAAACAACCCTGGAGCTTACCCAGGCCGAAGAATCTTTACTCCAGATACGATACCAATATACTCAAATCAAGGCACCCTTTAGCGGTGTTATTACCCAGCGTTTAAAAAATGCCGGTGATGTTATTGCCAAATATTCACACCTTCTTACCTTGGCCGACTTGTCACAACTTAAAGCCAAAGTCAGCGTGTCTGAAAGACTCTTGCCTGATATTCAGCGTAACCATAAAGTTGCGGTAATTGTTAATGCTCTCGGCAATAAAAGCTATCCAGCAAGCATATCGCGTATTTATCCTGAGATTGATAAAAAAACACGCTTAGGCATCATCGAAGTGAGCCTTGACACACTACCGACAAAAGCACGCCCTGGACAACTTGTTCAAGTTATTTTAGAAAATAAAACAACCGCACGTTTACATATTCCAGTTGCCGCTATTAAACACAAACATGATGGCAGCTATGTTTTTAAAATTGTAAACAATAAAGCACTACAAACAAAAGTAACAACCGGTTTGCTCCTCGGTAACGACATTGAAATTACCAGCGGTTTGCAGGAAAACGACCAAGTAGTGATACAGGGTTTTTTGGGGCTCAGTCATAACAAACCGGTTAACATTATTTCCGTTCAAACAAAATAAACAACATCTATCCATATGAAAAAACGATTTCGCAGTGGCGGACTGGCCGCATGGTCCATACAACATCCCATCGGGATCAGTATGCTGGCGCTCGCCATTGTTGTTATTGGTTTGTTTTCACTTGAAAAACTGGGTGTTGATCTGCTGCCACATATTATTTATCCCGAAATACGTGTCAGTGTACGTGACCCGGGGGTACCCTCACAAATAATGGAAGATCAGGTTACCCGGCAAATTGAAGAACAACTTGCCATTACTGAAGGGGCTATTTCAGTACAGTCAACCAGCTCGGAAGGTTCATCACGCATTGCCCTGAGCTTTCCTTATGGTACCGACATTGACATTGCACTACGTGATGCAAGCACACGACTGGATCGTGCCAAACGCTTCTTGCCTGACAGCGTTGACCCTCCCGTTATTTATAAACGTGACCCGTCACAAATACCGGTACTTGAACTTGCTATCAGTTCGGAAACATTATCCCCTGTAAAATTACGTGAATGGGTCGACTATAATTTTAGCCGCTGGTTTATCAATTTACCTGGCGTTGCCGCAGCAGAGGTTGGCGGTGGTAACATTCGCGAAATTCAGATTATTGTGGATCAGGAGCAACTCGCTCACGTTGGGATAACAC
>JALXDW010000132.1:6404-7376 GCA_027070385.1 Chromatiales bacterium | reverse complement strand
AAGGGGGCACAACCGGAATATCAGCCGCTGATCGTGCCGTGACCGTTCAGGCAGCGGTTGCCGCGAATGCCACCCCTGCTGATATTGTGCAACCGGGACATATTTTTCCGTTAATGGCTCAACCCGGTGGTGTCTTAACGCGGGCCGGGCATACTGAAGCCGGTTGTGACCTGGCACGGCTTGCCGGTAAAGAGCCAGCAGCAGTGATTGTTGAAATACTGAATGAAGATGGCACCATGGCACGGCGAGCAGATTTGGAAATATTTGCCAAAGAACATAACATCAAGATGGGCACCATTGCCGATTTAATCGAATATCGTTTGCACAATGAAAAAAGTGTTGAGCATGTGGCCGAATCGAATCTGCCAACCGACTTTGGTGAATTTCGCCTACATGCTTTCCGTAATGCTCATGACGGCAGCGCTCATCTTGCATTAGTGAAAGGTGAGATTGATTCGGACAAGCCGGTATTAGTGCGGGTACATGTTGAAAACAGCATCTGTGATTTTTTTGCCAGCAAACGTGCGGATTGTGGCTGGCCCTTGCATGACGCAATGAAACGCATTGCAGAGGAAGGTACGGGGGTGGTTGTTATTTTACGCCCGGGTAATTTGGCCGACAGTGTATTAGGCCAGGTAAAACGCTACAGCAATGAAGATAATGGCGAAGAACATATTGCCGTTGATCATAAAGAAGATTTACGTACCTTCGGTATTGGTGCACAAATTCTGGCAGAGCTGGGTGTGCGACATATGCGCGTATTGAGTGCACCGAAAAAAATGCATGCTTTGTCCGGTTTTGGTTTGGATGTGGTTGAGTATGTTCACGATTAAAAAACAACAGCCGCCGTTAGTTGTTTAGGCTAATATTTTGATTTAGATATGAAAAAATAGTTTGTTTGTCATTGTAAGCAATAATGACGATGTTTAATTTGTTAAGGAATTCAGTATGAGTACAAAAATAGTAGAAGGT
>JALXDW010000132.1:1249-6394 GCA_027070385.1 Chromatiales bacterium | reverse complement strand
TAGAAGGTAATTTGATTGTTAAAGGCGCACGTTTTGGTATTGCCGTTGCACGGTTTAACAGTTTTGTTGTAGAAAGTTTACTTGAAGGTGCGGTTGACACTTTAAAACGTCATGGTGCAGCAGAAGCAGATATTGAAGTAGTACGCGTGCCCGGTGCTTTTGAATTACCACTGGCGATTCAACGTATGGCGAATAAAAAACAATATGATGCAATTATTGCATTGGGTGCAGTGATCCGTGGTGGTACACCACATTTTGATTTTGTTGCTGGTGAATGTGTTAAAGGCATGTCAGCCGTTTCCTTGCAAGCGGATATTCCGGTTTCCTTTGGTGTGTTAACAGTCGATACGATTGAACAGGCGATTGAGCGTTCAGGCACAAAAGCAGGAAACAAAGGTGCAGAAGCCACCTTGTCTGCAATTGAAATGGTCAATTTGTTAAAAGAAATCGGTTAGCACGAATGCGACAAAGCTATATCATCGTGTTGCAAACAAACATAAAATATTTGTTTACTCATTTGCAGCCGGATTTTATGGCTTTTCGCTATGTGTGTGTACTATAAATATATTTTAAGGTCTAAGACTAAATGAAAGTAAGTGCTCGTAGTCGTGCAAGGCAACTTGCTGTTCAAGGGTTATATGAATGGCATCTTAGTGGTAATAAAATTAATGATATTGCAGCGCAATGTCTAGATGCTAAACGCGGTAAAAACATTGATGAGCCATATTTTGAAGAGTTAATCTATAAAGTATCCTCAATGGTTGATATTTTAAATGAAACACTGCGGCCTTTTTTAAGTCGTAGTATTGATGAAGTTGATCCGGTTGAACGGGCAATTTTACAATTAGCTGTTTATGAGTTGACCCAGAAAATAGAAATTCCATATAAAGTTATTATCAATGAGTCCATTGAATTAGCCAAAACATTTGGCGCAGAACAAAGCCATAAATTTGTAAATGGAATTTTAGACAAGGTAGCTGAACAGAATCGAGCCGTTGAATTTAAAGCCAATAAAAAATAATAATTAATTGAGTAAGTCTGACATTTTGCAATGGTTCCTTATTGTTTTATGTTAAATGAGGCTGCGTGACATTGTTTGCGAGGGCTTTTATCTGTCATTCGCCATGAAATAAGGCAATCCTGTTCTTTGCTTAAATCTGAGGTTGATTATGCCGCTTTTAGAATTTGATATTATCAAACAATATTTTTCTAAAATAA
Source organism: Chromatiales bacterium (assembly GCA_027070385.1). GTDB lineage: Bacteria > Pseudomonadota > Gammaproteobacteria > UBA6429 > Thiohalophilaceae > SZUA-37. The sequence continues at coordinate 5,176 of JALXDW010000132.1, read as the reverse complement.
CGACGCAAAAAAACGTAACAGATATTCATCTTGGTATTGGGGATGATGCAGCCATTGTTTCTGTTCCAGGTAATGAGCAACTGGTTGTATGTACCGATACATTGAATGCCGGTATCCATTTTCCTGAAAACACATCTGCTTTTGATATTGGTTATAAAGCACTTGCTGTTAATTTAAGCGACTTGGCGGCAATGGGAGCGAGCCCCAAATGGTTTACTTTAAACTTGTCACTTCCCGAGGCCAATGCTCACTGGTTAGCCGAATTTTCCGGTGGTTTGCAACAGCTTGCCGCTAACTATCAGCTTGAGTTGATCGGTGGAGATACAACGCGTGGTCCACTAAGTATTAGCATTACTTTGGCAGGACATATTGCAAACTCTCAGGGGTTGTTACGTTCAACTGCAAAAGTTGGTGATAAAGTTTATATGAGTGGTTGTACTGGTGAAGCAGCATACGGATTAGCCTGTTTAATGGGGGGTGAAAAGCCGAGTGAAAATCAGTCCTATTTTATCTCGCGCTTGAACCAGCCCAGTGCGCGAGTGGATCTGGGTTTGCGCTTAATGGGTATTGCAACATCTTGCATTGATATTTCGGATGGCTTGTTGGCCGACATCACTCATATTGCTGATGCCAGTGATTGTGGCATTAAACTGGATTTAAATGCGATTCCATTGCCACGGATAGATGATGTTGATACAGCACGTCGTTATGCCTTAACAGGAGGCGATGATTATGAGCTTGTTTTTACGGTTCCGGTATCCAGACAAATTACACTGGATAAGATAGCTGAGCAACTGGATATCCCGATAACCTGTATTGGTGAAGTGGTTACAGAAAAAGGTGTTAAACTGTTTGATAATAATACGCTGGTTAATTTGCCAGTTGCAGGTTACGAACATTTTAGTGCGTAATCGTTTAGATAGTAAGGATGTATAGATATGCCTGCAGTAAAAAAAGCAACAGCAAAAATGTTATTAAATCCGCTACATGCAATCAGTATGTGGCTGGGGTCAGGATTATCACCGTTTGCATCGGGGACAGTGGGTACATTAGCAGCAATTCCTTTGTATATTCTGGTGGCACATTATGTTGACTGGTCCATATCACAACCCCTGAATTTTTTAATTTTATTTGCCATTCTTTTTATTCCGGGGTGTGTTTGTGCGCATTACACGGGGAAGGTGTTAGGGATGGCCGATCATGGTGCGATTGTCTGGGATGAAGTGGTCGGCTATTTTGTGACGATGTTTGTGGTACCTTATGCATCGCTATCTGTTTTTGAACTTGCAATATGGATTATGGCTGGTTTCTTTATTTTTCGTTTTTTTGATATTTTTAAACCCTGGCCAGCGAGTTGGGTGGATAAGAATGTTAAAAATGGTTTTGGCGTGATGTTTGATGATGTGATTGCCGGTGTTTTTGCGGCTGCTGTTTTATATGTTGGTTTAATATTTTTTGGAGCTTGATATTATTTGGAGGTTAGGATGTTTTGTTTGATTAAATGGGTACGCTTACTGGTTTTATTATTACCCTTTATGGCTTTGTCTTTGCCGATACAAGCTGGCAATGTGGAAATTAAAATGGTTGAGTTAAGGTCAAATAATGGTGGTAAAAGCTGGGTATTCCATGTGACATTAAAACATAATGATACAGGTTGGGATCACTATGCAGATGCCTGGCAAGTGGTTGATGAAGACGGGAAGGTGCTGGCTAAACGTGTTTTATACCATCCGCATGAGCATGAGCAACCCTTTACCCGTAGCCTGTCGGGTGTAAAATTACCAGAAAATGCTATTATTTATGTCGAAGCCCATGACAAAGTACATGGCTGGAGTAAAGACAGAGTCAAGATTGATTTTGATTTTCCCGAGGGAGAACGTTATAGAATCGGTCAATATAACCGGTAATCAGCGGGTACCTTAGCGAGACGTTTAAGTAATGCAACATCGGCAAGCACATAAAAAAATCAGTATTTTTATTTCAACATTGTTGATTGGTGTACTGCTTCATGTTCGTTCTGCGCAAGCCACTGACGTCGTTGTTATGGCCATTTTTGGCGATACGGTTATTTTAAAAGTCGATGGCACCAAACATAAATTAAGAGTGGGTGATAAAACACCGGAAGGAATCATTCTTTCTGAAATTGATTATGACACTATTATCTTACGCAAGGGTAATAAAAAAAGCCGCCATAAACTAGGTGGCCATGTCAGTTTTGGTTTGGAAGGGGGACGCGGTAAGCCTAAAAAAGAGCAAATAGCCAAGATTTGGCCGCAAGGTGATATGTATGTTACGCATGGCTATATTAACAAATTTGCAGTGACTTTTATGGTAGACACCGGTGCAACATGGATAGCATTGAGTGAGTCATTGGCAAAACGGATGGGGATTAATTATTTTCGTGGCGATCCCGGTTTTGCAGGAACCGCCAGTGGTACAACGGCAATTTATAAAATTAAACTCAATACCGTACGTGTTGGTGATATTGTTTTACATAATGTTGAAGCTGCGGTAATACCACGTTTATCCGGGCATGTTTTACTGGGCAACTCATTTTTAAAATACACCGAGATGACCCGAACCAAACAAGTGATGATTCTAAAGAAAAAATAATTTTACACTATGGCTCATTATTGCGAGCGGTAGCACGACTATTTATTACCGTATATCCAGTAATAACAAGGTTGCCGTATTACCGCCTTGAAGATAAAGCAGCGATTTTATTTAACCTTTTCAATCAATGCGTAAGCTGAGTGGTTATGAATGGATTCAAAGTTTTCTGATTCAACCACATAGGCTGAGACACGTTCTTCTTTGTTAAGCTGTGCGGCTACATCACGTACCATATCTTCAACAAATTTTGGATTATCATAAGCACGCTCTGTCACAATTTTTTCATCCGGGCGTTTCAGTAAACCATAAAGTTCACATGAAGCCTGTTTTTCTACTAGATCGATCAGTTCTTCCACCCAGATAAATTCTTTAATGGTTGCTGTTACTGTGACATGTGAACGCTGGTTATGTGCACCATAATCCGATATTTTTTTCGAGCAAGGACAAAGACTGGTAACAGGCACAACAATTTTAACTTTTAATTCAGTTAGGCCGTCATGGATTTCACCAGTAAAGGTGACATCATAATCCAGCAGGCTTTGCACACCGGATGCCGGTGCGGTTTTGTTTACAAAATAAGGGAATGACATTTCGATATGCCCGGACTTGGCTTCCAATAATTCAGCCATTTCAATCAGCATTTCTTTAAAGGATTTAACAGAAATTTCACGTTCATGTTTGTTGAGGATTTCAACAAAACGTGACATATGGGTGCCTTTAAAGTCGTGAGGGAGATTAACGTACATATTAAAATTGGCAATAGTGTGTTGTTCACCCTCAGTCCGATCCCGTACTTTAACCGGGTGACGAATATCTTTAATGCCGACTTTGTTAATCGGGATATGGCGAGTATCTTTGCTATTTTGTACATCTGCAATCGGTGCATTGCTCATGATTAATCTTCCTCGGTATAGCTGACACAGGCGCGATCGGTTTCCCAGATAGTGACATTTTTAACGGCCACACGTGCGTCGTTTAATTCATTACTTAATTGTTGATAAAAATAGGCAGCGAGGTTTTCAGCTGTCGGGTTTAATTTATCGAAAGGCACTAAAACACCGCTGAGAATAATTTGCGGAATAATTAAAAAAGGAATTATTATGTAAATTGTAACCGTGGATTTGAACGAATCAGAAATATTTAAGCCTAAAAGATTTCCATTAAACCAAACAGAGAACAAAATCAACCAGTATTTCAAAAACATCTGATGAATGCCCATAATGCTATTGCCAATGAGCGTATAAATAAACGACTGGTAAGCACTGATAAAGAACAGAATAACCAATTTTGAGGCAAGGTAACTTCCACGGCTAA
>JALXDW010000132.1:0-1239 GCA_027070385.1 Chromatiales bacterium | reverse complement strand
TATCGAAAGGTGGGATATCGTTTAAATTTTGATGGTCCATTTTTTCGATAAGGATTCTGGTTGCGGCTTTGATATCGCTAAAATCGACTCCCATTCCTATTTCGTTTAGTACTTTACAACTGACATTAACCTCAACTTTCCAGTTGTGGCCATGCAAGCGGCTGCACGGGCCTTCATATTCTCGAAGGAAATGGGCAGCGGAAAAATCCGTCAGGATTTTCATAGTGTAACAGGAAGTCATAATAATTACTTGAGTGTTTTACTTGGGTATCAGGTTGAATAAATGTTGATGGTTGGCCGAGCCCTTCAGGCAAGACTTAAATGCTTTTCATAGTGTTGATGCTTAAAAAAATGTTCAATTTGGGTGATTATATCAGAGCTGGAGAGTTTTGCCTCGCTTAATACTTCCTCTCGGGTGCCATGAGCCTGAAATTTATCCGGTAGCCCTAAATTTAACACGGGAATAGTGCGGTGGTGGGCAAGTAAACACTCATTAACAGCACTGCCGGCTCCGCCCATAACGGTATTATCCTCAATGGTAACGAGTAATTGATGGGAATCGGCAAGTTTCAGAATCATTTTTTCATCGAGGGGTTTGATAAAACGCATATTAGTGAGACTGGCATTTAATACATCCGCAGCTGTTGTGGCAACGCCAAGCAATGCACCGAAAGATAAAATGGCAATGGATTCACCTTTGCGCACGTTGTTGGCTTTACCGATTGGGATGGCGGTCATTTGTTTCTCAACATTGACTCCCATACCGGTGCCACGTGGGTAACGTACTGCACAAGGTCCGTTATGTTGGTAACCGGTGTAGAGCATTTGCCGGCACTCGTTTTCATCGGCCGGGGCCATAATAACCATGTTAGGAATACAGCGCAGGTAACTTAGATCAAAAGTGCCAGCATGGGTAGCACCATCCGGGCCAACAATCCCGGCGCGGTCAATGGCAAACAGTACCGGCAGGTTTTGTAATGCCACATCATGTATCAGCTGGTCATAGCCACGTTGTAAAAAAGTGGAATAAATAGCCACAACCGGGTGTACGCCTTCGCAGGCCAAGCCGGCCGCAAAGGTCACTGCATGTTGTTCAGCAATGCCGACATCAAAATAACGCTCCGGGAAGCGTTTGGCAAAATCGACCAAGCCGGAGCCTTCCCGCATGGCCGGTGTAATCGCAGCCAGAGCCGGGTCTTGCTCTGCCATATCACATATCCAGTCGCTGAATAGTTGGGT
>JALXDW010000131.1 GCA_027070385.1 Chromatiales bacterium | reverse complement strand
CTATACGGCCGGTATTTAATTGGCACTGATTCCAATTAGCCAGCGATAATTTGACATTAAAATTCTGAAATTCTTAATTTTACCTTTAATAACAACAAGTTACTTGTTATTTTCATGGCGAGCAAACCGCAACCCGCTCAACCTGTTTATGCTATTAAAAAGTGGAGGCTACCTTGACCGATCAGCGAGCGAAAAACAAGTCATAATTATCTTTATGAGCATAAAATTGTTTTATTTAAGGGGTTGGCTACATAGGCTTGTCGCCCCGGCAAGACAGGCACTCATCCAGTGTACTCCCGGTTTCCGCTAGCCAACATCCTCATATGATTCGCTACTGCTTAAAACTTGCCCTTTAAGCTCACCGTCAGTTTAACCGTGTCGTTATATGTTTCCAACTGAACATCTTCCCGATGACCGTTTGTCCGGATAAGGTGGGTGGTTTTAAATGTATTATCCAGTCCACCGGAAGGCTTATATGTTTTATTCAACAATATTAATTTTGCCTTACCATTAAGGCCATCTTTCAGTGCCCATGAGAGAGTGGTTTGAAAATTTCGTGAATCGGTGTAGTGGCCAATAATACCCGAATCACCAATTTTTGCCCGGAGCGGAATGGGTTTTGTGGCTGCTTTAACCGTTGTGATATCACCACTCACCCCCAAAAATCGTCTGTCGTTTACTTTACTGCTGTAATAGTTTTTTATATTTGCCTTACCAAACCCCATACCAAAAGCGCTAAATTCGGTGACGGTTTGAATGGGTATGGCAACATTCCCCATAAAAGTTGTTTTTGCTAATGTTTTCTCTTTAAAAGTGCCGGCTAAACGGATACCGCGTGAATCTTTTCCTGATAAAGTGGCTGCTGCTTTATAGCGCGTAAAATAATCATCCGGAAATAATTGAAATTCAACCGTTGTGCTGGTCGGTTTATCCCTTCCCTGCAACGACATCGGCTGTAAAACCAATAAGACCACAAACACATAAACCGAGTAATAGTCTGCTTTTATGTTGTCTGTTCATTGACGCTCCCTTTCAATTTTATCCTTATGAAACAATTAAACTCTGTCAAATCAGCCCAGCCACACTGGGGGATAGGTCGAAATTGTAGCATGAAAAAATTTTCGGGACTTCCCCTCTTAATACCCCAAAAAAAAGAAAATAATCCTCTCTTGCTGTATTTCAACCTTTTCTACTTGACTCAATCTGTATATATATAGAATAAAGTCATTTTAGTTGTGGTAACTGGCTCAACTTTTCCTATCCTTAACCGATACAGCAGCATGAAACGAATGCGTTTAACCTAGTACCACGGTCAACAACTCTTGTATCCAGATGAATGATACATTAGAATATTAGAGTAAACTAATTAACTATTCATAAAATTTATCCCGCTATTAAATTATCGCTAATTGAACGATTGAGTCCCTTATGTCCTATTCCAATACAGCACCATCTGAACAAACAGCTACAAATACGCGCATTGAAGTAAAAAATACCACTTGCTATATGTGTGCCTGCCGCTGTGGTATCCGCGTGACTTTACGCGATGGCGAAGTACGTTATATTCAGGGTAACCCCGAGCATCCCTTAAATAAAGGTGTGATTTGCGCTAAAGGTGCCTCCGGGATTATGAAGCAGTACTCACCTGCCCGTTTAACCAAACCACTCAAGCGTAAAGCCGGTGCAGACCGTGGCGATGCTGAATTTGAAGAAATCAGCTGGGAAGAAGCTTTTTCAACCGTTAGCGAACGTTTGGAACATATTCGCAAGACCGACCCGAAAAAATTCGCCCTGTTTACTGGCCGTGACCAGATGCAAGCCTTAACGGGCATGTTTGCCAAGCAATTCGGCACACCGAACTATGCTGCACATGGTGGTTTTTGCTCTGTGAACATGGCTGCCGGCATGATTTACACCATTGGCGGCTCTTTCTGGGAATTTGGTGGCCCGGATCTGGAGCGCTCCAAGCTGTTCATTATGATTGGAACCGCCGAAGATCACCATTCCAATCCGATGAAAATTGCTTTAGCTGACTTCAAACGCAAAGGCGGAAAGTTCATCGCCATCAATCCGGTACGCAGCGGTTACGCTGGCATCGCCGATGAGTGGGTGCCGATTAAACCCGGCACCGATGGCGCGCTGTTT
>JALXDW010000130.1 GCA_027070385.1 Chromatiales bacterium | reverse complement strand
CCCAAGAGATGCTGAATGGCGTGGAGAATCAGCTTTTTCCCGTTTCAAGAAGAATGGCTATGCGACAGCATATATTTCCTCACAAAATGAAATATGGGGAAATATGATTAATTGGCTGGATATTAGTGATGTTGACTATTTTTTTCATGCAGAGGATTTTAATGGAGATACCTGGGCTAAAAATGATCACTCTAATGGACTTGTTGAATTAATACGTTCAGGTATTGCAACAGCGGGAAAAGTTGAAGACTCCAATACATTACGGATAGCCAGAGAATGGATTCAAAAAAACGGGCAACAAGCCTTTTTTATTGGTTTGAACTTGCAGAATACCCATTTCAGCTACATTATTCCTGAAGCAGGTCAGGAACCATTTCAACCAGCCGATATGGGATTAAATGCGGTTTACTATAATTGGCCGAAATCGAAAAGTACTGAAGTAAGAAACCGCTATTATAATGCTGTTTATAATCAGGATAAAATTATTGCAGATTTTGTTGAATTTTTAAAAGTAGAAAAATTATGGAATGATACTATTTTTATTGTTGTTGGTGATAGTGGTGAAGCTTTCTACGAACATGGTTTTGGAAATCATTCAGGGCCGATGTATGATGAGCTGATGCGAACCTTAACTATCATTAAACCGGCAAAGGACTGGGTAGGGAATAAAACTGCTCATTTCAATGACACTATCAGTCATATCGATATACTCCCGACAGTGATGGATATGCTTGCAATGGAATTACCTGAAACATTCCAGGGTTTGCCGGTATTTTCAAAAGATCATTCACAGAGGCCGGTCTATATGCATACAAATGCAATGGTACATCAAAATGGTATCGTTGATTGGCCATGGAAACTACTGGTAACCCAGCACCCTGTGCGAAACCCCGAACTATATAATCTGGAGCTTGACCCTGATGAGAAAAACAATTTGATCAGAATCAATACTGATACAGCTAATCGGCTAGGTCGTAAGCTGGAACTCTGGGTTGCAGCTCAGATTGCGTATTATAAATACCCGATAAATTTTAAATACCATTACCCACCCCGATATATTGAAAAAAGTAACGAAAGGAACGTATTGGATGAAGACCGGATACACTAAATATTTTGATGATGGTCAGCTTGTTATGTTGGCCTATCTGCTTTTTTATTTGTCGCTTCTTCTTTTATTGTATTATTTTTTGGGGTATGAGAAAGCATTTATGGTGCTTGATATCCCGGTCATGATTCCTGCTTTTGCTGATTTACACGTTATTGTTGGTGGTTATGAAACGATGATAAATGGAGGAGACCCATATCTTGCAAATGGGTTTGATCCATGGGGCAGACTGTATAATTATCCACGTTGGTGGTTGCTGCTGGGATACCTGGGATTAAATCATGGCAATCTCTTTTTCCTGGGTTGTTTAATGGGGATTGGTTTCTTTATTGTGGTTTTTCGATTATTGCGGGGATTAACAAAAAGTGAAGGCTTGTATAGTGCACTGGTAATTTGTTCACCTTCATCAATACTGGCGATTGAGCGTGGTAATATCGATGTTATCATTTTTATTTTGTTAGCAGCTGCTGTCTTTTTATATTCACAGGATACCCGGTTTCAGAAATTAAAAGTTTTTATGTTGGTGTTTATATCTGCAATGTTAAAGTTATATCCTGTTTTTGCAGCATTTATCTTCCTCAAGGAAAACAAGAAAACATTTATCCGATTATTTGCAGGGCTGCTGATTTTATTTTTAATCTATCTTGCTGTTTCATGGTCAGATTTAGTGCTTGTATTCAAGAATACACCTGGAGCACCTGCGCGATCATATGGGACCGCTATTCTACCCATGCGTGTCTTTTATAGTCTTTTAGGAAGTGAGCATGAATTAAAACCCTGGTTTCGTTTATGGGGGATTGTGATTGGTTTCAGTTTTCTCTTGCTTGTTACTGGTTATTGTTTTTATAAAGTTCGGCAAAGAAATGTGACTTTGAATATTGTGCAGCATGCTGAAGATTATGCTCTGGTCTCTTTTCGACTGGGTGCGGGTATTTTTATTGGTACTTTTGCTTTGGGTAATAATTGGGATTACCGGTTAATATTTCTAATTTTTACAATACCGCAATTATTGTTCTGGCATAAGCATATACCAGAAATAAAAAC
>JALXDW010000129.1 GCA_027070385.1 Chromatiales bacterium | reverse complement strand
ACACGAGGACGATCTATAAACGGACGAATCGCACTCATTGGGATTGTTGAAATCGCTTTATGAATTCCACTTACTCGTGAAGAAGGGGATAACTTAACAACTTTTAAACCCGGTTTTATTTCTGCGGGTACTTTTGGTCGAGAAGTGTTCTTATTTCCGGGATGCATACCCGCTTGACCATCAAGCGTGATATACGGTTTACCATCGACCATATACATCACAATAATATCACCAGGGTAAATTAAGTGAGGATTACGGATACCCGGGTTAATATGCCAAACAGAAGGCCATAACCAAGGACTTTTAAGTAAACGTTGTGAAATATCCCACAAGGTATCGCCTTTAACGACGACGTAGCGTTCAGGATAATCATGCACTGCAATACTAGATTTTTCAGGAACCTCTTCAACTTCTTCAATCGGTTCCATCGGCTCTGCTTGCTCAGGCTCGGGTTGAACGGCTGGTTCAGGTTGGATAGCAGGTTGTGAAGAGCTACAACCACTTAAACTGATTAAACCAAGCACCATTAGCGTGGGTAAAAGAAAAGACGCGAGTCGCAAGCCAGTGATTTTATTATTCATATGCTTCCCTTAAGTAGAGATGTCAATCAGTAAAATTTTATTATTTCTGAGGATATTAAGAGTATTTAGTGCAAAAATTGCAAAAAATCCAGTTATTTTCCTTACTTCCTAACACCTTCTTATCTATTAGTATCATCATGTTAGCAGCTTTTCCTACGAATGTACTAGAGAAAGATGTGATAAAGTTTATGAAAATAGGTTCTGGCGTAAAAACTGGCGACAAAATATAATGCCCGCTACTGACACTCCAAAATCCAACTTACATGGACAATCCTAGAAAACGAACATGGCTATTTTAAATATTTTACATTTTCCTGACGAACGCCTGCGTACCATCGCTAAACCCGTTGAACAAGTCACGGATAAGCACCGCACGCTTATCAAAAATATGCTCGAGACCATGTACGATGCGCCAGGAATTGGGCTTGCCGCAACACAAGTGAATTTCCACGAACGTATTTTGGTTATAGACATATCAGAAGAGAAAAATGAACCAATTGTGCTTATAAACCCTGAAATTCTGGAAAAAGACGGTGATCAGGAGTTTGATGAGGGCTGTTTATCTGTTCCGGGTATCTACGAAACGGTGCATCGCGCTGAAAATATTCGTGTCAAAGCACTTAATCAAGAAGGCGACAGCTTTGAAATGAATGCCCATGGTTTACTCGCCATTTGTATACAGCATGAAATGGATCATTTAGTGGGTAAGCTCTTTGTCGATTACCTTTCACAACTTAAAAAACAACGAATACGTAAAAAACTCGAAAAACAACAAAGAAATGCGATGTAAGTGAAATTACGGGGTCGGAGTCAAACTAAAACATAAATATTTGTTATTTTTTACCAATACATATTTCGTTTGACTCCGACACCTTCCTAAAACCAAACTACGAAACCAATACATGCCACCTCTTAAAATAAATTTTGCCGGAACACCTGATTTTGCGGCTAGCGCACTCACTGCTCTGATTCAATCTGAACATGAAGTCGTTGCCGTTTACACTCAACCCGACCGACCAGCAGGAAGAGGGCGTAAATTGCGAGCCAGTCCGGTAAAAGAAGTCGCACTTGAACATGATATTCCCGTTTTACAACCTGAAAACCTAAAAGAAGCCGAGGCTCAGGATCAATTACGCAGTTTCAATGCCGATGTAATGGTGGTTGCCGCTTATGGGCTTATTTTACCGCAAGTTGTTTTGGATATTCCCCGCTTAGGTTGTTTAAATATCCACGCTTCATTACTCCCACGTTGGCGGGGTGCAGCACCGATACAACGCGCAATTGCTGCAGGCGATAAAGAATCCGGCATTACTATTATGCAAATGAATGCGGGGCTCGATACCGGTGATATTTTACAACTCACTGCGACGCCTATCACTGATAAAGACAGCGGCGGTGACTTACATGACCGTTTAGCTGAAATAGGTGCGACTGCTATTTTAAAAACGCTTGAAAAATTAGACAGTGATCAATTAACACCTGTTAAACAAGATGATTCGCTTGCCACCTATGCACACAAGCTTGATAAAAAAGAAGCGGTGATTGATTGGCAAAACTCCGCAACAGAAA
>JALXDW010000128.1 GCA_027070385.1 Chromatiales bacterium | reverse complement strand
ATTAAAGACAGTTACAACGAAGACCCGATAGCAAAATTGTCTGATCGAATTCGTCACCTGTATGATATTTGTCAGATATTAAAACATGATGAATATAAAAATTTTGTTGCAGGTGGAGATTTTAAACCGTTATGCGAGCTTTGCATTGAGGATGAGAAAACAGGCTTCTTCGAACATTCAGATTGCCTTGAACATCCGCTTGTAGATGCACCAATTTTTTCTGAATTTAGAAATTGGCGCACGTCACTTGGCGCGACATATACGGGTGCATTTTCAAATTTAGTTTATGGTGAATTACCGGAAATGAGTGAAATAGAAGAGGCGTTTGATTTTATCAAAGGCAACTTGAAGTAAAAAAACGAAATAATACTAAAAAAATATGTAAGTCTTAGTGTAGGTTTTTGAAGATGGATAAACAATTTTTTACATCCCGGTTTTATTTCTTTTAACACGCCAGCTTCAGTTAATTGCTTTAGCTAGACCGATACCGCTTGTTGTTTAGCAATAGTGGTCTCTACCAGATTAGCAAGATGGCAGGCAGGTTGTCTAAAAATTTATTCCCATTCGTGGCTGTATATGGATGCCAGTGTAGCGCGTATACAGTCTGTTGTACGCGCCATTATTTCCTGAAGAGTGGATATTCTGCTGTTTTGTAAACTGAAATAATTTGTCTGCTGCGGTGATTCTATTTTCAATTTCAGAGCTGTCAATGCGGCTTGCGTTGTCACACATTTTTTGAGAATGGTCTTGTTTTTAATGCCTGCCGTGGGGGAAAGCAGTGGTAATTGCGAATATGGCTTGGCAGTAGCAAGTTGCGTCATATATTTATATTTTTCTAATTTGTTGGATATCAATATCTTATGTCGATCTTGTTGACATGGCAATGATAATTGTCAGCGAAAACAAATAAATTTGCCGTATAACAGATCACTTTTTTATTGTTTTCAAATGACAGATGTTCCTCAAGAAATAGCCGGTATGTCCGATAATATATGAGGTTATGGTGTATGAATTAAATGAAGGATATATAAAGTGAAATTTCTGAATAATTTAAAACTTGGTACAAAATTGGCTGGAGGTTATGGCATTGTGCTTGGATTAATGACAGTCGTTTCGATTGTTGTGTATACCAGTGTTGACTCATTGGTGGAGTCTTCCAAATGGGTTAATCACACTTATGAGGTCATTCGTAATGCTGAGGCTGTTGGTGCCGCGATGGTGGATATGGAAACTGGCCAGCGTGGTTTTATGATTACGGGTAAAGATGAATATCTGGAACCTTTCAATAATGGCCAGAAAGTTTTTGATACGCTCATAGCCAAGGGAAAGAAGTTGACCAGTGATAACCCGGTTCAGGTTACCCGTTGGCAGCAAGTTGCAGCGATGAAAGCACGTTGGTTAAAAGAGGCTGCTAATCCGGAAATCGAAGCACGACGTGAAGTGAATAAAGATCGTCTAACGATTGAAGATCTTGCTTTAATGATGGAAAACGGTCCGGGTAAGAAAATCATGGATGGATTGCGTGCCAAACTCAATAAAATTATTGATGAGGAAGAAGTATTGATTGGTATCCGTGCTGATGAGCAACAGGCAACCTCCAGTTTTGCTATCAGCTTTACGGTGATAGGTACTATTATTGCGATTATTGTAGGTGTGTTTGTCGCTTTCTTTGTGATTCGTGGCATTCTCGAACCGCTTAAAGCAACCAACACGATGTTGAAGGATATCGCGCAAGGTGATGGTGATTTAACAATTCGGGTTCCGGTGAATACGAAAGATGAAATTGGTGATTTAGGAATTAATTTTAATGCTTTTGTTGAAAAGCTGCAGAGTATTATCAGTGAAATTGCCGGTGCAACATCACAACTAGCCGCTTCCGCTGAAGAAATGGCGGCTGTCACCAAGCAAACCAGTGTTGGTGTTGACAGACAAAAGCAGGAAACTGAACAGGTTGCTTCAGCCATTACTGAAATGACAGCAACAGTGCAGGAAGTGGCTTCCAATGCAGAACGTGCATCAACAGCGGCTGCCGATGCAGACAGTGAGGCTAAAGAGGGTAACCAGATTGTTTCCAATACAGTACAAGCCATTTCTGAATTAGCTCATGAGGTAGAAGGTTCTGCTCAAGTGATTGAGAAACTAAAAGGTGACAGTGAAAATATTGGCACAGTGCTGGATGTTATCAAAGGTATTGCAGAACAGACCAATCTTTTAGCGTTGAATGCCGCGATTGAAGCTGCTCGTGCGGGTGAGCAGGGCCGGGGCTTTGCCGTGGTGGCTGATGAGGTGCGTACTCTGGCTCAACGAACACAAGAATCAACGGCTGAAATTGAAAATTTAATTGTTGCCTTGCAAAATGGTGCTGAGCAAGCTGTGAATGTGATGGGCAATAGTCGTGAACGAGCAACGTCAACGGTTGAACTGGCTGAACATGCCGGTGATTCACTTTCCACAATAACCCAGGCTGTTGGCACTATCTTGCAAATGAACACACAAATTGCCACAGCAGCGGAAGAGCAAAGTTCGGTTTCGCAGGAAATTAATCGAAATGTAACGAATATTCAGAATATTTCTGAAGAGACAGCCAGCGGTGCTGAACAGACTTCCAGTGCCAGTGCTGAACTGGCTCGTCTTGGTGAGCAGCTGCAAGCCTTGGTTGGGCAGTTCAAGGTTTAAAGTTTAAAAGTCTGTTCTCCAATATTATTTGCTTCTGTTGCAGTTCAAAGCAATATAAAAAGTAAAACTGGAATTGAAACGATCCATGTATGGAAAAAAGTGAGTTATATATGAACGGGCAGGGTAAAGCGACAGCAACAAATCAGGATAACCATCTTGAGTTACTGCTTTTTCATTTGCGTGACGAACAACAGTTTGGTATTAACGTGCTTAAAGTCAGTGAGGTGATTCCATGTCCCACGCTAACAAAGCTGCCAGATAGTCATCCTTCTGTCTGTGGTATTGCGACGTTGCGTGGTGAGTCTATTTCCGTGGTTGATCTGTCGCAGTCCATTGGACGAGGACGAATCTATGATGAAGAAAATATAACGGGCTCGGTGATAGTAACGGAAATTAATCGTAGCAAGCAGGGTTTTCTGGTCGATAGGGTTGACCGTATTATTATGCGAGAGTGGAAAGAGGTTATGCCTTCTCCCAAAGGGTTGGGTTCAAAAAGCTATGCTTCTGGTGTGACTCAGGTTGAAGATAAACTGATCCAGATTCTTGATGTTGAACGTATTATGGCAGAAATAAATCAACAGCCAATCGTTCTTACTGATGAGCTTGCCGAGCAAATTCCTGAAGCTGCACGTAGTCAACGGATACTGGTTGTGGATGATTCTTCCATGGCACGTTCACAAATTATCAAGACATTAGAACAATTACAGGTGCATTATGTTACTGCCGTTGATGGTAAAGACGCATTGGAACTGTTAAGAAAAACCAACACAGCCGATGCTGCTTTAACGGAACGTATTAACTTTGTTCTTTCCGATATTGAAATGCCGGAAATGGATGGCTATACCTTGACAAAAGCATTACGGCAGGACAGTAATCTTAAGCATTTGTATATCCTTTTGCACACTTCATTAAATGGGGCGATCAATACGGAACGTGCCAGACAATCAGGTGCAGATGCTTTTTTAACAAAATTTGTTCCTGACGATTTAGCCAAGGAAGTTATAAAAGGAATGCAACAGTACGCAGCGACGCTCGTATGACAAAGTGAATACACGGATTTGGATATATGTGCTGTTATTGCAAACAATATTGGTTCCCCCTGTTCTAACATCGCTGTAAGCGTTTAACCTGTCTTTTTTGTAACAGGTAGCAATGGTATTGTCTCGCAGGCTATACTCTTTTGTTATACAGCAAGTTCAGGCCAGACCCATGAAACTGATTATTTTTAATGCCAAGCCTTATGATATGGAGTCTTTTAATCAGGCTAATAACCGGGGCACGCATGAGCTGATTTTTATTGAGCAGCCGCTTAGCCAGGCGACAGCACATTTTGCTGACAAGGCTGTTTCGATCTGTATTTTTGTTAATGATATTCTTGATTCAACTTTATTGAAGCACTTGTTTGAAAAAGGGGTGCGACTTATTTGTTTACGTTGTGCCGGTTATAATAATGTTGATATTAATGCCGCCCGGGAATTAGGTATGCATGTGGTGCATGTACCGGCTTATTCTCCTTATGCTGTCGCAGAACATACACTGGGTTTAATGCTGGCATTGAACCGGCATATCCCGGAAGCCAATCATCGCGTGCATCGCGGTAATTTTTCTCTTGATGGTTTGAAAGGTTTTGATATGCACGCTAAGACAGCCGGCATTATCGGTACCGGGCGTATTGGTGCGTTGGTCGCTTGTTCGTTACAAGCGTTGGGGATGCGAGTGCTTGCGGTTGATCCTATTATTAACAAGGCGTGTTGTGAACAGTCTGTTGAATATGTGGCGATGGAAACCCTGCTATCACAGTCGGATATTATTAGTTTGCATTGCCCGTATAATGAACAGAATTGCCACCTTATAAACGCGGCCAGTATTTCAAAAATGAAACCTGGGGTGATGTTAATTAACACAAGCCGGGGTGGATTGCTGGATACTGGTGCCGCAATAGCCGGGTTGGAGAGCGGTCAAATCGGTTATCTTGGATTAGACGTTTATGAACGGGAGCAGAATCTTTTTTTTCAGGATTTGTCGGATAAAGGTATTGACGACACAGATTTAAAAACACTACTCGCGTTTCCCAATGTTTTGATAACACCGCACCAGGCTTTTTTTACAGTGGAAGCCATGCGTAATATTGCTGAGGCCACACTTGCCAGCCTCAGCGAATTTGAAAAGAACAAGCCGCTTAGCTATGAAATATCAAAATGAACAGTCTGTTATTCTGGAAAAGTATCACCGGTATTTCGTAGCAGGTAACCAATTAATGTGCCGAGTATCATCCAGAAGACAGCATTGGCAAGTGTCGATGCAATAACAAACTTTTGTACAAGCAACTCGGGAACACTGGTATAGGCCTGTTCAGGCAGTGGCGCACCGACTAAATGCGGCATCACTATCAAGAGAACGCCAATACCTTTCAATGCAGTGGAACGAGAAAAGACCAGCAATGCAATACCTGCAGCAGTGGCCGCTGCTGTTGTAATCCACCACAATTGTTGATGCAGTAGAGGCGCACCTGTTGTGCCTGGAAGTTTTGGGTGTAAACCGAGCGAAGGTGCAACAAAAAAGACAATAAAGCCGGCCAGTCCCCATAACAGTCCCTTGCGCCAGCCTTTTTGCCCGGAAAAAATAATAGCACTAGCGGTAATCAGCGCAAAACCAATACCGGCAAGTATGTTGGCCAATAAACTGAACAGCAGACGTGTATTGTCTTTTGTGGAGGTGGCAGCATCATGCTCATGTTCATGAACAGTCGATTGTGCAGTATGTGAGTGTTCGGTGGTGGCCGCTGCCGATTCATATGTTTCGGCTTCGAGAATCAGCGGTGTGACCTGAAATTGTTGCACGGCAGTAAATAGTACTCCTGTTAGCGTACCTGCTATCAATGCACCGAGAAGGAGGGTTCTTAATATCATTTTATATACTCGCCTTGTTAGTTAGCTAATCAGTGGCAGGGAAAAACCATAGTATGGCGTGTATCGTGCGCGGCATTATGAATGGCATCATTTTTCCCTTGTGCAAAGCCAACACCAAATACGATAGTCAGCCCCAGCGTTAAAGTAATGATGCCAGCGATTAAGCGTGAGCTGATGCTTTGTGTTTTAGGTGCGACGGATGTGAATATATTCACTGAATCTTCTCCTGTATGAGGTTTAAGTATTATTACAGAGGGCTTTTGACTTAAAAGAAGAAGGAAGTATCAGTTTAAACGGCTTGAATTTCCCTCTGGCAAACAGCCCTCCGCTGTGCCAAATTGTGGCTTCAGGCCGGTCTCCGGACTTGCGAGTGGTTTATGTACAACCGGGTTGATCGCCTTCCCACGTGTAACGCAGTGGCTATTTGACCTACCGTAACTCGCTTACCGTTGCGGGGGCAGTGCCGGCATTATTCAATTTGGCTGTTTCTATTATTTGAACCAATCAAGCCATAAGGAATGCACCGGCTTCCCGTTTCATCGATTAAGCGTAGTTGCTGGTGCGCTCAGTCGATACCAGAAGCATTGTTTCGAAAAGTATAGTAATCATAGGGATGAGTCAAGAGCAAAGTGATTATTCTGATGGGCGGGCATATCCTTATTTTGTGGCTGCAAAATAAAGACGGTTTCATATTTGCATACTATACTTTATGAAATTAAGGAGAAGGAGGAAGAAATCTTGCGAAATTATGATGAAAAACGTGATTTTGTACGTGTGGCGGTCGATAGTGCAATCAGTTTCGGTACGGCAGATGACATGGATGATGACGTGGCTATCGAAACGCTACTCGATCAACAAGCCGTATTAAAAAATCTAAGCGGTCGTGGTTTGATGTTTATTGCCGATAACGAAGTTAAAAAAGAATCGTTACTTGATATCAAGGTTGTACCATCGAATGAATTGACTAAACCGCTTCACGCAAGGGTACGGGTGGTTCGGGTGATGAAGCAACGTCATGGTGATGGTTTTGAGGTCGGTGCAGTTATCCAGTCAATGCTGGACGATTAAACGCTTGATTCAATCCGGTTTAATAACTCCTGCCCATCCAGGGTATTTTTCATTGCATCCTTTTCTATCGTTCGGTAAGCCGTAATGGCCTGTTTATTTTGGTATGTAAGCGGCCTTGTCCCGTTACTAACAGAGGGGGTCGGGCTGTTGTTTGTTTGTAGAGATAAACGGGGTTTGTGTCGACGAGGCATTGTTTCAAAATAATCGACAAGGAGAACCGACTCTGATCTTTCCCTTTGTTTTGGGGGTTGGCTTGGTTGTGTACCGGATTGGGATTTATCGTGGTGCTGATGGGGTTTTCGTGCAATGCGTGGCTGTTGGGAAATAAACTGAGCCGGTGGGTGAGAATGGATTTTCATATGATTTTAAATTCGCTTTAGTTTTAATTGGGTCGATGAAGCGAGAACTCAATTTTTATACTTAACAACAAACCTTGAGGTTAAGGTAGGCTATTTTTGCTATTTATCAACTTTTCCGGTTATATAGCATTATTTTTAAAATAATAATCCATGACAATGAAGAATAATATTATCCAAAAAATCGAATCTGTGAGTCGTATTTTAATTAGTAATGGCTGGTATATTGCCTGTGCCGAGTCCTGCACGGGAGGCTGGGTTGCTAAAATGTTGACTGACCTGGCCGGGAGTTCCCGCTGGTTTGAGCGTGGTTATGTCACTTATTCCAATCGAGCCAAACAGGAAATGTTGGGGGTGTCAGCTGCAACATTGGAGACTGTTGGTGCGGTGAGTGAAGAGG
>JALXDW010000127.1 GCA_027070385.1 Chromatiales bacterium | reverse complement strand
TATCAACTTTTGCAATTGTTTCAAGTGCATGAGCGCGTGTTATCAATACCCCTAAACGTGTCAGGGCACCGGTTGCGGCCGTCATGGCAGCGGGGGTTGCCAGTGACAATGCACAAGGGCAAGTGACGACCAACATAGACAACACTATCCAGAAGGCCCGACTACTGTCTATTTGCCACCAGACAAGACCCACCACCAATGCCAGCAGTAAAATCACCCCAACAAAAATACTCGCCACCTTATCGGCCATTAATGCGATACGCGGTTTTTCTGTTTGTGCACGGTCAAGCAGCCGTTGAATACCCGCTAATACGGTATCGTCCCCGGTATGGGTGACTTCAATAACAATAGGCGATTCAATGTTTAGCGTACCGCCGATCACTTTATCTTTTACCATTCTTCGCAAAGGGTATGACTCACCGGTTACCAGCGATTCATCAATACTACTCTGCCCTTCTACAATGACTGCATCGGCCGGTATAATTTCACCCGGCTTTACTCTAAGCTTGTCACCGGCTTTAAGTTCATTCACCAGCACCTGTTCCACTTTACCGTCTACCAGCAGTGAAGCCATCACCGGTAATAATTTGATTAACGCATCGGCCACTTCACCGGAACGCTGCCGGGCTCGCAGTTCAAGAAAACGCCCCACCAGTAAAAAGAAAGTAAACATGGTGACCGAGTCAAAATACACCTGGCCGGTATTCGTGAATGTTGCCCAGCAACTTGCTATGTAAGCACCGCTAATAGCTAGCGCAACGGGGACATCCATGCCTAATTGTTTACGTTTAAGATCCGACCAGGCACCCTTGAAAAAAGTTTGTGCAGAATAAAACACAACCGGTGTAGCAATTAATGCACTTACCCAGCGGAAGAACAATTTCATGTCTTCATTAATGCCGCTATAGTCGCCGGCATATAAAGCAATCGCCAGCATCATGACTTGCATGGCACCCAGGCCGGCAACCGCAAGACGGATCAGAGCACGTTGGCGTTCTTTTTTCTGTATCGCTTCCTGTCGACCTGCATCGAAAGGATGGGCACGATAGCCTATATCGGTTATCGCTTTTAATATATCGCTGAGTTTTATTTGCGAGTCATCCCAGCTCACTCGCGCACGTTGCGTTGAATAGTTAATTGAAAAAGATTTAACACCTTGTAACTGACCCACATGCTGTTCGTTCAGCCAGACACAGGCTGCGCAAACAATACCTTCAAGTATCAATGATGCCGTCTTTATTTCGGGATGTGCTAAGGAAGATTGTACAAACTGCTTTTGCAGATTGTCATTATTATACAATTCAAGTTGTTGCAGTTCTTCAGGAACCAGATTCTCGGCGGTGACAGACTGCTCGGTTCGATATTTATAATAGTCATCCAGACCGTTATCGACAATGGCCTGTGCAACGGCAGCACAACCAGGGCAACACATATCACGTTCTTCAGCGTGAATTTTAACTGTATACTTCTGTGTTGCAGGACAATCCAGGCCGCAGTGAAAACATGATTTTTTTTTGTCAGCCATGATCTAAAGTTTTTAAAAAGTCTTGCTGTTTATTCTGACACAACCGTTGTTGCTTTTAAATCATAGTCACCTTGTGGCGAGTCAATTTCCAGAATTAATTCCCAACGACCGGGATACTTTAAAACAATATCGGCTCGATAAAGCCCATTGCCTGCTTCTTTTAATTTAACCGGCTGATCCTGTTTGCTGGTATTTCCCCGCTGGAAAACCCCGCTAACTGTTGCACCCGTAATAGGTTGATTTTTTGCATTGCGTAAAGATAACTGAAACGTTGCAAGCTGATTGACAACCGCTGTCGCCAGCCAGCCATATTTCACTTCCCAACCTCGCTGACGTTGTTCTGCCAGACGTTTCTGGTATTGGTTATATTGGTCTTCTTTTTCGTGGTAATTATGTTTAATAATACCAGGGAAATAGGAACTGGCATCACCACCACTTTTAGGCTTTGGAATAAAAAACTTGTGCAATAACGAATCGCTTCCTTTTTGAGCAATGGTTATAAAAACGCTATCAACACTGACAACAACCACAAAAAAACCAACAATTAACAGCGGTGCCCAATGCCATTTTTTTTGTACTGTTCTACCTGCATCGACATCCTGCTTATGTTTTATTGCCTGTGAATGTAAAATGGTCAGCAAATATAAAGTCACACCGTAAATAGCAAACTGTATCGCAAAAACATCCACACCCGGCCAATCGTTGATTAATAACGGAGTATAAATACTGGCCAATGCAACTAATGTAATAAAAAAAGCAGGCATACTGCGAATACGAGTAAAAAAACGTAAGGTGCTATGAACAACAACAATAAAAACAACACCACTGGCCAGCGTTAACAATAAATTATTCATTTAAAATCCATAATCTCTATTGAGCCCCTTGAGGTGATTGTTTTATATATTTTTTGGGTGCAAAGAAATTACTTTCATGTATCCATAAGTTATCTTTTTTATTCAGATTGGAAATAATAAATTCAAAATCCTGATTTTCCCTGGTAATTTCTTTGGTGGGCATTCTTACATTCACATGCAGAGTTGAGCTGCCACCCGCTGCAATATGTACTTTATCAAAACGCCCCAAATCAAGTTTTGCACCTTGAAGTCCACGCAACGAGACAACCAAAGTCATCGGCTTGGCTGCCTTATTATTTATTTTAATATCATAACGGTTCTGGATATCACCATTTGACAGCATTACAAACAAAGGCTGACGTACCTGACGTACACTGATATCAACCACTGACCGGGTCGTGAGTCCCCAGAAGAAAAGAACGGCAATCACCACCATGACCAAACCATAAACTATCGTTCTTGGTTTAAAAATATTGGTTTTTCCGCCTTGTGCTTCATTTTCTGAAGAATAACGAATCAAACCTTTTGGATATCCCACAGAATCCATTATCGTATCGCAAGCATCAATACAAAGTGCGCAGGTTATACACTGGTATTGCAGCCCATTTCGAATATCAATACCTGTTGGGCAAACCTGAACACAATAACCACAATCAACACAATCGCCATAACCTTGTTGTTGCCGGTTTTCACGTTTAATTAATTCTTTACTCGGCTTATGCCGGCCTTTTTTGCCTTCACCACGGACAGAGTCGTAAGCAACAATAATGGTATCTGAATCGAACATAGCACTTTGAAAACGTGCATAAGGGCACATATAGGTGCAAACCTGTTCTCTTGCTATACCGGCCATTACATAGGTTGTTAGGGTAAGGAATAAAATCGTTACACCGGCAGCAAGGGGTGCATTGAATGTAAAAATATCGACTATCAGATCCGGCGCATTACCCCAGTACAGGGTAAAAGCAAGACCGGTAAGAAAAGCAACAAGTAGCCATAAAAAATGCGTTAGGCCTATTTTAAATATTTTCTCTGCTGTCCATTTTGATTTTGCCAAACGGATCCTTGCAGGACGTTCGCCTTGTACCCAGTGTTCGATGTGCATAAACACATCAGTCCATAAGGTTTGAAAACAAAAATAACCACAAAATACCCGACCGGCAATACCCGTAATAAAAAATAAAAACAGTGCAGCAAAGGCAAGGAACAGAGCCAGCCAGAAAATATCCTGTGCATAAATGGTTAAGTCAAAGATATCAAAGCGACGCGCGTTGATATCGAAAATAACAGCCTGAGAAGGCCCGTTTTCACGGTCCCAACGTAACCAGGGTAATAAAAAGTAAACACTGTAGGCGAGAATAACAATAGATGATTTTATTCGGCGATAAAACCCTTTAACCGAGCGGGGATAGATAGGAATACGTTGCTGCTGTGCCGAAGAAGATTCAGGCTGAGAGGTGGCTACTTCGCTCATGGTATCTATTTATATAGCAGACAAGGAGCATAATACGACATATGCGTTTTATGCTCCCCAATATTTTCCTTTTCTGTTTTTTAAGGCTAGCGGCTTACTTACCGCCACCTAATTGATGTACATAAAAAGCAAGGATTTTAATTTGTGTTTCTGTTAAACGCTTATCCCATGCAGGCATTTTACGGTTAACGCCATGCTTAATCACAGCCTTAACTGCGGCTTTCTTTGCTTCAAGTGTATCGGCAGCCGGTACGTTAGCCAGTGTCCAAACACTGTCTGTTAAATTTGCAGCACCACTTGTCGTTGAACCTGTCCCTGCTTTGGTATGACAATAAAAACAACCGCCTTTTTGTCCCGTGAAAATTTCCTTACCACGAGCAGTTTTGGCAGCATCCGTTTCATGTTTTGACAGGCTCAGTACAAATTCAGCAACATCATCCAACTGTGCTGCAGTTAACTTCGCCTGAAATGAAGGCATGATACCATTACGTCCACCGGTAATACTGGTTTTAATTTGCTCGAACTTACCACCCCATAACCAATCATCATCTGCAAGATTAGGGTAAGAACCGATAACACCTGCTCCACCAGCCTGATGGCAGGCTGCACAGTTATCGGCAAACAGTACTTTTGCCATTGAGTAAGCAAAATTACTCTTTTCTTCATCTTTTGCAATTTCTTCTATGCTGGAAGAAGCAAGTTGATCGAGATATTTCTGCTGTGCAAGGGTTGCTTCACGCATATTTTTTTCAAATAAGGAACGGGTATTCCAGTGCCTTTTAACCTGTTTGCCGTCAGCAGTGGTGTATTCAATATCATTCATCACACCTTTGGTGTAGTCACGACCAATCGGCCAGGCGGGATAAAAAACCCAATAAATAAGTGCAAAGACTATCGTTGCATAGAATGCCCACACCCACCAGTTTGGCAAGGGATTATTAAATTCCTGAATGTCACCATCCCAGGCATGACCCGTGGTTTGTACTGCGGATTTTTTGCTCTGTGATTTATTGCTGTCTGTCGCCATAATCTCTTACTCTCTAATCTTTTTCATCTTCTTCGAATGGAATGTTTTTATACGATTCCAGACGCTTATTACGTTTTTTATTACTGTAAACATAAATAATAATGCCGACAAAGGTTACAAAGAAAAGCACTAACGCAAAAGGTTTAGTATTTTCCAGATGCGTAAACCAGTTAAAAAAGTCGGCTAACATATTGTTCTGCTACAATCCCAAAATGATATAGAACAAAGTTTTAACGGAATGTTGAAAAATATCCGTCATCAAATTTCTTGAAATCTACCATGGTACCAAGCACTTGCAAGTAAGCAACCAGAGCATCCATTTCTGTTATGCTGGTTTTATTACCATCATAATTATTCGTTAAAGCCTGATTCATCAGGTTTGTTTCTGCCTGATTGGCATCCAGCATTTTTGCAACATCTTTACCAAAACGTTTTACGTTGTTGTCATAATCTGCTTTGGTAACTGAATAAGGCACACCAACCATCTTCAATGCTTTTAAACGTGCTTCGATATCCTTGTATTCCAGTTTGTTTTTTAACAACCAGGGGTAGTTCGGCATAATCGATTCAGGTACAACCGAACGTGGCTTTAACAAATGTTGTACATGCCACTGATTTGAATATTTCTTACCAACCCGAGCAAGGTCAGGACCGGTACGTTTACTACCCCACTGAAATGGATGATCATATTTGGATTCGGCCGCCAATGAATAATGCCCATAACGCAAAGCTTCATCGCGAAACGGACGAATCATCTGTGAATGGCACAGGTAACAACCTTCACGCATGTATATGTCACGCCCACGCACTTCCAGAGGTGTATAAGGTCGAATGGTTTCAACACCTGCAACCTTGACTTCTTCTACGGTATCTTCAATGAAATACAGTGGTACAATTTCTGCCAAGCCACCAATACTAATGACAATAAATGTTAAAGCAATCAGCCAGCCAGCATTGGTTTCTATCGTTTCATGTTTCATTTTGTAAAGCTCCTAAACTATTACTGTGCTGTTGCCATTTTAGCGGCAATCTTTGCTTCAAATTCTGCTTTCTCATTTTTTGCTTTGCGGATGGTCATGTAGACGTTGTAACCCATCACGATAATACCAATCACAAAGAACAACCCACCTAATGCACGCATCAAATAGGGAAGATGCAAAAACTCGACTGTTTCAACGAAGGTGTAGGCCAGGTTGCCGTAACTATCAAAAGCACGCCACATCAGACCCTGACCAATCCCCGCAACCCATAATGCAGAGATATATAAAATAATACCCACAACAGCCAGATAGAAATGCACGTTAATTAAACGCTTGCTGTAAAATTCAGTTTCCCATAAACGTGGAATTAAGTGGTAGAAGGAGCCGAAGGTCACCATTGCTACCCAACCTAATGCACCGGAATGTACGTGACCAATTGTCCAGTCAGTATAATGCGACAAAGCATTCACGCTTTTTAATGACATTAACGGGCCTTCAAAAGTCGACATACCATAAAAGGCTAGTGCCACAATCAGAAAGCGCACAATAGGATCGGAACGTAGTCGATCCCAGGCTCCGGACAAAGTCATAATACCGTTGATCATGCCACCCCATGAAGGAAGCAGTAATAAAATAGAAAAGGTAGCCGCCAATGTCGATGTCCAGTCAGGCAATGCTGTCCAATGCAAATGGTGTGCACCTACCCACATGTATAAAAAGATAAGTGCCCAGAAGTGAATAATCGATAAACGGTAAGAATAAACCGGACGCCCCGCCTGTTTAGGAACGAAATAATACATCATCCCCAGGAAAGCTGCTGTCAAGAAAAAGCCCACTGCATTATGACCATACCACCATTGTGTCATCGCATCCTGCACACCTGCATGCAAGCTGTAAGAGCTTAAATTAAACAAACCAACAGGCATCGCCATGTTATTGAAAATATGTAAAATAGCTGTCGCAAGGATAAATGCAATAAAGAACCAGTTCGCGACATAGATATGAGCTTGTGAACGGCGACGCAGTGTCTGGACATAGATAACCAGGTAAGCAACCCAGGTAACAGCAATTAAAATATCAATCGGCCAAACCATTTCAGCATATTCACGTGCTTGCGTATAACCCAGCATATACGAGATAGCCGCAGAGCCCACAGCCAGTTGCCAACCCCAGAAGGTGTAAGTCGGCATTAATTCACCCCAGAGGCGAACCTGGCAGGTACGTTGTACAATATAATATGAGGTTGCGAATAACGCACTACCACCAAAGCCAAAGATAACCAGTGTTGTATGAACCGGGCGTAACCGGCCAAAGGTAATTTCAGCTATATCGAAATTTAAAAAAGGCCATGTCAACTCTGAAGCAATATATAGCCCCGTGAACATACCAAGTATGCCCCACACAAGTGCCATGATGGTGAATTTTTTAACGATATCATAGTTATATGATTGTGGAGATGTTTGCGATGTTGCAGCCATAAACGCGCCTCTACTGTAAACCTGAAATATGCAAGCCTTAGCGGCAGAGAACGCCAAAGTTTTAATATTAACTTTGCCACTCTCAACCAGTAAT
>JALXDW010000126.1:950-2168 GCA_027070385.1 Chromatiales bacterium | reverse complement strand
GCGAATTTCGTACCGTAATTTTGTTTGAATCTGGTAAAAATTAACGGGTAATTGTTTGTAGCTGCGTACTTCTTTTCTGAATAAATCCGTGATGACTTCTTCATGAGTTGGTCCAAAACAAAATTCACGTTGGTGCCGATCTTTTATACGCAATAGCTCCGGTCCATATTGTTCCCAACGGCCCGATTCCTGCCATAGTTCGGCAGGTTGTATGGTTGGCATCAGTAATTCCTGTGCCCCGGCTTTATCCATTTCATCGCGCACAATGTTTTCAATTTTGCGAAGCACACGTAAGCCCATGGGTAGCCAGTTATATAAACCGCTGGACAATTTGCGGATCATCCCGGCCCGTATCATTAACTTGTGGCTGATGACTTCGGCATCAGAAGGAACTTCTTTAACGGTGGCCAATAGAATTTGAGATACGCGCATAATAACAACTACTTTTGTTAACTAAGGATAAAGCGTATTTTACCGATTTTTATAGCTTGGCGTACAGTCTTAATTATAAAGGATTATTTGTTATCAGTTTGTCTGTTAATGGATTCAGCAGGAATGACATTGGTATCGGGATGATATTGCAGTATTTCATAATCGATCCCTTTTTTTGGAGGTGTATCACTGACAATCCATTGACCATTATTATTTTTCCATTTGTATAAAGGCCGGGTTTTATCATGAAATATTTTAGGATAAAAATGCTCTATTTTCTGGATAATTCCCTGAGGCAAACCCGAATAAACGGCATTCCTTAAAGTCGGTGATTGATAGAGGATAAATCCAAAGATAATAAGTAACAGGGTGATGGATAAAACCCGTTTTTTCATTGTGCTGGCATCATTGAATAAAGTTAGAAAGTTGTTTTGTTCCAGCCCCACATATTGCGAGGAGCATTGCTAAATTCAATATAGATACGTTCAGTTGGTACATGAATTTTGCTATGGATTAAATTGCATAAAGCCGCTGAAAGTTTTTTTGTTTGCGATTCGGCCAGACCGATACTTTTGAGTTCCAGGTAGGCAGTGGGAGCATCATTGCCTGCAAATAACATGGAATGGGCGGGTTCGATATTGACCATGACGTAGTTCTCGGATTTGCCGAGCTCAGTGGCAACCAGTGATGATGCTTCTTGAAGCAATGCTTGCTGTTCCGCTGCTTCAATTTCCTGATTTGTCTGAATTTTGAGATAAGGCATTTTGGGCGTTTAATCGCAGAATT
>JALXDW010000126.1:0-940 GCA_027070385.1 Chromatiales bacterium | reverse complement strand
TCCAGGCGCTTATCCAGGTTTTTAGCCGTTTCTTTTGCTACCTTGTCTTTTTCTGCATTTTTTTCAGGAGTACCGAGTATCGCTTCTCTGGCCTTCTTTACTTTTTGGGTTCGGGCCTCTTTACTGAGTTTTGAGCTACGGGTTTCTTTTGGGCCGCGGAGAATTTGGTATTCACCATTGGCAGGTGGTTGTTGTGAATAGACCCAATTTCCACGTTCATCTTTATACTTATACATACCCGCAAGGCAAAGGGCGGGTATAAGAAAGAGAACAGTGGTGGCTAAGGTTTTGAATTTCATCATATTCATTCCAGTTTTATTTTGGGAGTATGGCAAGCTCCAGAGTGAATGTAAATTAAGTTTAGTATGATTACTGTTAAATCTAGCACGGAAGTGACGGTTTGTAAGAAAAAACCCTGAAACTTGTCGGATTTTAGTTCTGATTGTCTAATTTTTTTCTGTGTTTATAAGCATTTACTTGGCTCATTCGTGTATTCTGATTATAATAGAATGCTTGTGTGGGTAGGGGTTTCCCCTGACCTGGCTGAAATGAAGTGTATCAATTTGTTTCAGCACAAATTGTATTTACACAACAAAGATCCAATTATCTGATGTTGAGCTAATCCGCCCTGTAAGGGCGTTTTTTATCTTTGTCCGTTATTGGATTTATGATTTATTTTTTAGAATTTCAAAAGGTGATGTGACAGTGAAACTCAGTGGTGGAGAGATTGTTATTCAATCGCTCAAAGATGAGGGCGTTGAGTATGTATTTGGTTACCCCGGTGGTGCCGTACTGCATATTTATGATGCAATATACAACCAGTCTGATGTTGAACATATTCTTGTTCGTCATGAACAGGGCGCCACGCATGCAGCTGATGGTTATGCGCGTTCCACAGGAAAGCCCGGTGTCGTTCTGGTGACTTCAGGCCCCGGTGCAA
>JALXDW010000125.1 GCA_027070385.1 Chromatiales bacterium | reverse complement strand
GCCTAAAGCCTCTATTTTGTCAGTGGGTATGATGGTCGGGTTTAGCTCACAATCTAATTTTTATGATGCTTTTCGGGAAATTATGGGTATGACACCTGGGCAGTATCGTAAAATTTCACATTAATTATTTTCACAATGATCATTCTGGAACAATCTTTTTATCCTGCTTTATCAAACCGGAGGTTTCAAACTACCGTTTTTCCTAATCTGTTTGTACATAACAGAGGAAAATACAATGAAAATATTGCTTACTGGTGGAAGTGGCTTTGTAGGACGGTATATTGCAGGTCGTCTAGCTGAGGAAGGCTATACAGTCATTAAAGCTTCTCGTGCGACAGGAGTAGATTTTTTATCATTACAGAAAGCTGAACATTGGTTACCCCATTTATCTGATATTGATGTGGTAATTAATTGTGTAGGGATTATTGCTGAAAAAGGAAAGCAACGTTTTGATATTTTGCATGACATGGCACCACGAGCCTTATTTAAGGCTTGTGAACTACAAAAAATTAAACGTGTCATTCAGATTTCTGCATTGGGTGCTGAGCATGTATCTACACCTTATCAAATAAGTAAAAATCATGCTGATCAGGCTTTAAAACAGTTAAACCTTGAATGGGTTATTTTAAAGCCATCACTGATTTATGGTGAAGGAGGAAATAGTGATGCCATGTTTCGCATGATGGCATTATTGCCAATAATTCCATTGATCGATCACGGGAAACAACAGATACAACCGATACACATTAATGATGTTGTTGAAGCAACTTTAGCAAGTTTAAGTTTATCACCAGCACATCAGGAAATAGCCCTGGTTGGCCCAACAGTTTATACATTTGTTGACTGGCTACAGCTGATACGGAAGAAAAATGGAAAAAAGCGGGGACTAACAGTATCCAGCCCATATTTTTTAGTTAAAACGATGTCTCATTTTGCCAAATATCTTTTTCCCATGTTACATCCTGATAACTTGCAAATGTTACAGCAGGGTAATGTCGCAGATGTTCATGGTGTAAGGAAGTTGCTGGGTAGATCACCAATCGCGGCAGAGGAGGTGAAATGAGCTATTTAATCATTAAATATTTTCATATTCTCAGTATGGTCGTGTTATTTGGCACCGGTTTTGGTAGTGCATTTTACAAATGGATGGCTGATAGATCTGGAAATCTGTCGCATATTGCGGTGTGCAATCGACATGTCGTCATTGCAGACTGGGTTTTTACCAGTCCAAGTATTGTATTTCAACTGGTCAGTGGACTCGTCTTGCTCCATGTGCTTAATATCTCCTTACTAACACCG
This sequence comes from Chromatiales bacterium, assembly GCA_027070385.1. Lineage (GTDB taxonomy): Bacteria > Pseudomonadota > Gammaproteobacteria > UBA6429 > Thiohalophilaceae > SZUA-37. Next base: position 875 of record JALXDW010000125.1, on the reverse strand, counting down.
TGGGTGGTCACTGCACTGATATTGTATGTTGTAGTGGGTTTGCTTTGGCTTCCCGTTGTCTATTTACAAATTCATATGCAAAAAATAGCAGAGCATGCGCTAAAGCAAGGTGTTTGTTTGCCTCAACAGTATCATCGATACCAAAAAATCTGGTTTTATCTTGGCGTTTTAGCTTTTCTTCTTATGCTGTTAATTGTCGTGCTAATGGTTTTTAAAACTCATGTGTATGAGGGCTTGCTATGAAAAAATCTGTTTTACAACAAGCGCTAGGGGATGACTGGCAACGGTTGCCAACATCGTTAAAAGCCCATTATATAGGGGTGCAGAATCAAGATGAGGGTTATTTAACCATTATTTATCCTAAAATTTTCACACCTGTTTTTTATTTGCTTTATATGATTGGTGCTTTACTCCATCGGCAAGGTACAATGTTATTTACAACGGTAACTAAACGTGTCGATAGGCAAGGGGTGCAACATTGGGAAAGATCTGTTCAGTTAGAGAACAGAAAAATCATTACCTTTAATAGCCGTTGGATATATTTCGGTGATGGTCAATTAATTGAGTTTGTTAATCCCTTTATTGGGCTAAAAATGTCTGTGTCCCTTAAAGGGAATAGTTTGCATTATGAAGGTGATAGTATTGTCTTAAATTTTTTTGGCAAACATGTATTTATTTCAGAGAAGATTTTTCCAGGCCATACCACCATTGTTGAAAAGCCACTGAATGATCAGGTTTTTTATATGGACTTTAAAATGACTCACCCGTGGTTTGGCTGCTGGTACCAGTATTCTGGTCAATTCAAAACAATTTGTATAAATCCTTAATTTTTTGTAAATTAGCAGGATCCCTAATCCACATATAGAATCGCTAGG
>JALXDW010000124.1 GCA_027070385.1 Chromatiales bacterium | reverse complement strand
TGCTTTGATTATTCAACAAGTTGCTCATTCCAATCTGGATAAAGTGGAATTTAATGAAATACAGAGCATTATTAATCATATAACGGTACTTAATTCCCCATGGTCTAATGGCCAACATAATGGCAAGATCTTACATGAAGGTATTGAATATGAACGAAAGATAGCCTTTCAGATGTGGGATAAACAGAATAACCTGTTGCTACACTCGGCAAATGCACCGTTAACAGCTTTGTCAGCTGATCCACAGGTAATAAATCGTACCGATTATTTTAATTCATTAATAAAGGGGAAACGTTGGCGTGTTTTCAGTACGGTAACAAAAGATCAGAAATACATTATGCAGGTGGGGGAACAATATGATATTCGTAATGAATTAACAGCCGATATCAGTACGCAATTTGTAAAGTCATCACTGTTTTCCTTACCGATACTCACCATTCTAATCTGGATTGCAATACAAAAAGGTCTTGCACCGCTTGGGCGTATCACGACAGAAGTAGCCAAACGAAGCAAGGAAAATTTTGAAGCCATTAACCTGGATAATATTCCTCTTGAAATCAGACCTTTGATTTATTCTATCAATGAACTATTGGCAAGGCTGAAAATAGCATTTGAATGTGAGCAACGATTTACTGACGATGCTGCACATGAACTACGTACACCACTTGCTGCATTAAAAACACAAGCACAGGTTGCACTGGCAGCAGACAACAGTAATGACAAAGCCCATGCGCTTGAAAAGATAATCCAGGGTGTGGATCGGGCTAGTCATCTGGTTGATCAAATGCTGGTTATAGCCAGACTGGAAAAGTCTTCTTCTTCGAAAGAAAAAATCAATTTGTATCAACTTATTAACGAATTGATTGGCCAATTCAATGCAGTGGCAAATGAAAAGAAGCTTGTTTTTAACTTGCAGGGTGACAGGGATGTCGAGGTACAAAGTGATACCGCAAGTTTAATTATATTACTAAATAACTTGCTGGATAATGCAACACGTTACTCCCCCGACAAAGGTGAAATTACTATCTCGGTGCATGCTAATGATTTTCCTGAACTCATTATTGGTAATTCGGGTACAGTGATCCCTGAGCAGGATTCAGAACGTATATTTGATCGCTTTTATCGGGTTCCGGGAACATCCTCCACCGGCTGTGGGCTTGGCTTATCAATATCAAAACGAGTTGCTGAAATGCTGAATATCCGATTGTCGGTGGTCAATAAAACTGATAAAACAGGTGTGATTGCCACACTTATTTGGGGTTAACCATCTATATTGCTTATGAATTCATCTGAAAAAAGCACGACAAATAATAAGATTTCCTGTTTTCGAAAAAGAAACAAGGCGCTGGGCTTAGCCGAATTAATTGCTATTGCCCTTGGTGGTATGGTTGGGGGAGGAATATTTACTATACTGGGTGTTTCCGTTGCCATGATTGGCGTGCTGACACCGTTGGCCATTACGATTGGTGGAATCATTGCCGCTTTCGCTGGGTATGCTTATATCAAGTTAGGTGTGTATTACAAGGATGAAGGTGCGACCTATGCCTTTTATAAAAAAACATTTCCACATTCACCCTTTGCGGCATCCTTGATTGGATGGTGGGTTATTTTTGGTTATATTAGCACGCTTGCTTTATATGCTTATACCTTTTCTTCGTATGCGATCAGTGGTTTTTCTTTTGCAGATGTTGAATGGATTCGTAAACTGGTAGCCGGGCTAGTGATACTGGTTTTTACTCTGATTAATTTATGGAGTGTAAAAGGGATGGGGCATATTGAAGATCTGATGGTTTATACAAAACTGGTGATACTGGTTGTTATCTCCTTTGTGTTAATGAATCACAGTGAAACAAGTTTACCTGAATTATTTCAGAATCATCAGGAAGTGGGTATCGGGCCAGTCTTGATTGTTGCTGCACTGACGTTTGTTGCCTATGAAGGTTTCCAGCTTGTTATCAATGCAGTTAACGAAATGGAAACACCGGAAAAAAATATTCCACGTGCAATTTATTCAGCTATATTTTTAGCTATTCTCATTTATGTTGTTATTGCCTTTGGCGCAATTCTAGCTATTCCATTTGACGATATTATAAATAATCAGGAATATGCGCTGGCATCGGGTGCTGGTGATGTGTTGGGGCATTGGGGAACCAACCTTGTTATCATTGGTGCATTATTAGC
>JALXDW010000123.1 GCA_027070385.1 Chromatiales bacterium | reverse complement strand
TAATAAATTTGTTTTAGATTGTTTGCGTAAGAAAGGTGCAGTTTTTATTGAAGATTTAGCTGATGTTCCCGAGGGGGCAACGTTGATTTTCAGTGCGCACGGTGTGTCACAGGCTGTACGTCAGGAGGCTAAGCAGCGTGGGTTTAAAGTTTTTGATGCAACCTGCCCGTTAGTTACTAAAGTACATATGGAAGTGTCCAGATTCAGTCAGACAGGTCAGGAATGTATTTTAATTGGCCACCAGGGGCATCCGGAAGTGGAAGGCACAATGGGGCAGTTCGATGAGAAGCAAGGCGGTAAAATTCATTTAATTGAAACCGCAAAGGATGTTGAGCAACTTCAGGTGAATAACCCGGATAAACTGGCGTATTTTACTCAAACAACTTTGTCGATGGATGATACGGCAGAAGTGATTCGTGCATTGAAAAAACGTTTTCCGAATATTCAGGGTCCCAAAAAAGACGATATATGTTATGCAACACAAAACAGGCAGGATGCAGTTAAAGAGTTGGTTGAATCCTGTGATATTTTATTTGTTGTCGGTTCGCCTAACAGCTCCAATTCCAATCGGTTAAGGGAAGTGGCGGCTCGATTAAACATTCCTGCTTACCTGATTGATGATGAAACCGAAATGATGCAAGACTGGTTGCAAAATAAAAACAAAGTCGGTTTAACCGCAGGTGCATCTGCACCTGAAGTATTGGTTGAAAGAGTATTGCAACGCTTAAAGGATTGGGGTGTTGACGAGCGTGATATTATTCAAAATCAGGGTGTAAAAGAAACCATTGTTTTTTCTTTGCCCAAAGAGCTGAAATAATGGCCTAGAAAGGTCGGTTTTCCAGAAAATCAATCGCTTCCTGATAACCGTGTTTGGCTGCGCTTTGTATCAGCTCATCGCCTTTTTTAGCATTCATTTTGACCCCTTCACCGTTTAAATACATCAGCCCCAGATAAAATTCGGCACAGGGATTGTTGTAAGTTGCATAGGTTTTGGCCTGTTTGAAGGCACGCTGAAATTTACCACTTTTATACAGTGTTTTCGTCAGACTGCAGCTGTCAGCATAACTTGTTTGCGGCATACTGAAGGCAACGAGAAGGAACAAAAGGGCTGTGAATTTTTTCATACAATTTCTCCGTATTTAATTTTGAGGGGGCATGATTTAATCACTGCCCCAGCATTTTTTAACCGAGTGCAAATCGTTGACCCCCTTTGCTTCTATTAGCAGAAGATCAGCAGAAGGGTTGTAATCTTTTACACCGTTGTTATCCAGAATAAATTGTTGGCATGGTGGATCGCCTGCATTTGGGTCACCCGCGATTGCGGCTTGCTCCCGGCCTGCAATCGCAGTGGTTGTAATAATAAAACTTGTACCGGCAGCATTATCTGCAACACCGTCAATACTGACACTAATGGAATAAAGTCCGCGGCAGGATTCATAACGACCATCAGCGGGAACCCAGCGAAAGCCACGTCGTTCTGTACAAATATTATCAGCCGGTGTGCCACTTGCTACACCAACGGGAACCATTGGTAAGTAGCGGTTATGTGCATTAACAGCAGTGACCGGGTCGGGGGGGGTTGCCCAGATAAAGTTGCCATTGTCCGATTCGAATTGTGTCAATGCCAGTGCGACAGCATTGGTGGCCAGGATTGCGTCAGTACGGTTGCTAGTACGCCCCTGTTCGACAAACATTGGCCAACCTACGGTAACAAGGATGGCGACAATACCCATCGCGACCATGAGTTCGAGTAAACTAAATCCTGCTTGTTGCTTCTGTTTCATTCAATCAAGGCCTCTGAATATAATCGGGTTAGTTTTCTGGACGAAGTTCACGCCAGGATAAACGTCCCAAGCGGTTATCATCATTGCCACCATCGGGATCAATTTTTCGTTTATCAATGTCTTTATTACTGCTTTGAGTATATTGGTAATCACCAATAAAACTGGAGTCTGCTGGAAGACCGTCAATTTTTTCACCCACGTGGATGCTGCCTCCAATGTTATCACCTTCATCGACTACACCATCACTATTGGCATCAAAAACAGTTTTACTTGTTTGTCCTCCTGTGAATAGATCAATCGACATTAACCAACCGGAGCCACCGAATCCACAGACCTGTGCATTCGGTATTAAAGTATTAAAGAATAGTGTTTCACCACGAATAGCCGGGTTGGCTACAACGCGTTCTTCTGCTTCGTTGGTGGTGAGATCTTGTGGTGCCAAATCAATAAACCAACCTTTATTGGTACTCCAGTCTATGGTATTGGAGGTGATTTGTCGGAGTTCACCAACCGCCGTTGTTGTGGTTGTTAATACTTGTTCAATTAACGTGGTGTTGGTACGGTCATCCGTTAATTTGCCCGTTCCGCTATCCCATATGCCATAGAAAGAATTAATTTTTGAGGTTCCTGTTCCATCGCTGGCTGCGTGGTATTGCCCGGTTCCGAAAAGCACCAGAATATTGGGTTCATTGGAAACGGTGGTCGTTTCTCGGGAATTCCTGGCGAGGATTGGTTTTGAGGTAATGGGTTGTGGTGTCCCGTCTGGATCCTGAGTTGTGAATAATGGTTTAGGTGTTGACCCTGTTTTATAGGCAACTTTAAAGTCTGTTGTACCACAACTTGCGCCACTACAGGTTAAGTCGAATGCCCACATGTTACCTTGAACATCACCGGCATAAACACGATCCAGAATACGATCACCGTCAGTGTCGGCTAAAGCGGGGGTGGATAAACCGTTACAGTCCCCTGATGTTGTTGAACCAACCTTGGTGTCAATTTTTATGTAATCAGCCGTGTCAGGATCAGTGCCGAGTGTCCAGGTGCCATCAAGACCTCCGTCAAGAAAAACAACATACAATACCGCGTGACAGCTGGCACCGGTTGGGAAAGAGGAGCCATCGTCATTTTGGTATCCATTACCGAAAATAGCGGCCCAGCGGTTTAAGCCATCGGAATCAACCGCATTTGTTAAAGCAATGGTTGGTTTACTAAAGGTAAAGCCCAAGTCTGCATCATCACTGTCGGTGAATTCCCAAAGAATTTTATCGGCAGCATTTGCCTCTGTAATGGTGGTGGGGTCTGTAATATTGAGAGCAAAAATACCTTTTTTGGCTCCACCCCGTGAACCACCAAGCAGAATCGTATGCCAGTCAGGTGAGAGTGCTTTAAAGTCGGACTGGGTTGAATCTTTGGCCTTGATATAGACATCAGTAAAGGTTGGAGTTAAATCCAGGTAGTACTTGTGTGTATAGGTTGGTTCGACAAGATAATGGTAGCCTTCATTTGCATTATCTGAAAAAACGAATGAAGGCATGTAGGCAAATAGTTCATCACCGGCTAATTCTCTTTTAGCCGAACCCACCGTTTCAGTTCTGAATGCGTGCAACATACCGTCGTTTGCAGAGGAATACAGAACCTCATCACGTGCAGCTTTTAATGATTTGAAGTCGGAATAACGATTACCTGTTTCACCAAATTTGTTGCTGGTGTCTTCTGTTGAACTCCAACCGAAATTAGGCGCACCCACAAACACTGGGGCACCATTAATAATATCACCAAGAACGGTTTGACGAATTCGGAATGATGGTGTCAGTGAAATATCTTCAAAAGTTCTGTCGCCCCGAATATAGTTGACCATTCTTTTTACAAACAGTTGACTATCTGTTTTTGCTGATGGGGTTGCACTGGTACAGGCTACGCCCAAAACAAGTGGTGCGTCCGGGCCTTTACAAAGATCATTGATCATTGTTGTTGTGATTTCATCCGCAGCGGGGGATGTAAAATCAGCCGGTGTTTTAAATGCAATCCCTTTTTTGGTTGTCGGGTTAAAGGTAATAACTTGTCGGTTATCCAGAAACAGGCTGGTGACTTTGTCGAATGCCAGGTTGTCAATATGGGTTGATGCACTCCAGCAATTAGAGGTGACATCCGGGGTACAACCAAAATCAACATTACCGTTTTTGATCGGATCCGTTGAGTCAAGAATAATCGGGAAGGCGTTGATTTCACCACTCCAGCGTGCAGTACTGAATAAAGACTGGTAGACAGCGGTGTCACTACCGAGAGAGCTGGTGTTAAATGTTACCGCTGCGGCTGATGAGGTTGTCGCAAGGATTTTGTTGGTGACTTCAGTGAATTTCTTTATAAGATCCTGGCCGTCAGAGGCACTGATGGCTTCACCACCGCCCTGAGTGCCGGCATCAGAGATCAATTTATTGGCCAAGGCATCCTGATCTGCAAAGGCAATGGTGTAAGTGATGATATTGTTTTTAACCGGGTTGCCATCGAAGTCATTAATATCCGGGCGCAGATCCACTTCAAAAAGAGCCTGAGCAACATCATCGAAATAATCACTCGGTTGTTGGCTGTCTGCCAGATAGATATAGTCAGAAGTGGTCTTTCGATCATAGCTGTCACATGCGGGTACCGCGCTATCGCAGTCTGTATCATAATCTTTTAAATACGATGAGATATTATTCCGGTCAACAGAAGGCAAGCCATCGGTCATGACAACGGTAAAATTATTCTGGCACCAGTACTGAATAGGTGATTCTTTACTGGGGCTGGAAATGGATGAATCATAACGGGGGTTATAGGTTAGCAAGTCATCATCATCCACAGCTTCTTTGGGTGGGCTGCTGGTGGCGTCCGGGTGGATAGTAATATGACCATTCCATGAACCGTTGGTGTCATTGACTCCGCTTGTGGCACTGTTAAGGCTGCCATTCATCGGGCCTGCCGAACCGGTTTCACCGGTAAAGTAACGGCCAATTTGATAAAGGCTGGTGCCAAGGGGTGTTCCCCAACCATCACCCAGATTTGTTTTATCGGTACTGGTTATTTTTAAATGGTCTACCATGCTGGCAAGATGTGTTGAATCCAGCAGTTTTATCTCGTCAAATATTTTTACACCAATGTATGATGAGCTTGGATAAAAACTTGACAGGCCAACACGTAGATCGACATCTGAACTTTCAAGAGCCGTGAGCAGTGAAGTCATACTTTCCGATGCGATTGTTTTACGTGATTTTGTTCCCGGTTTGATTTGTTGACCGGCATCCCAGTTTGTACTGGTGTTATCAAATTTAAAATACCAGTTCAGGTAATTACCACTGTAAAGTGCCACGTTGTTACTGTAAGTGGGACGCGTACCTGCGGTGGCATTAAGTCCGGCTTTATAATTGGTGGTCGGGTCAAAACAAATATCCCCGGTACTTTTATTTGCAGCATTATAATTAACAGTATAACTTGTGCCGCTATTATAGACATAACGGACTTTTGGTTTGCCACCGGTGATATAAATATAAACATTTTGGGTGCTGGCAACCGGACTTGTACAGTCTGTAATATAGGTTTTGGTTTTGTCGTATTTATCGGTATCCGTGGTACTGGATTCTTCTGCAACCATGTTCATTGATAATGAATTATCAACAATAAACATAATATTGGATGCGGCAGTAGCACTTACAAACAATGGGCTGTTAATCAATGTACCAGGGCCAGCGAAAGCAGGCATGAGAAATAATGTTAAAGCAGCACTGGTAATGGTTTTTTTGAGAGTGACAGAATATTTCATAATAAATGTACCTGCTTAATTAATAAAAAGTAAGTGTGAGTCCTTACTAGATGCGTTTACCATAGTGAGTTTGAATAACAACAACGGCATTGTCTGTTGCGCCTGTTCCGCGAGCAGTGATACGAAAGGTTTCAATGGTTCCCTGGCCACCGCCGCCGCCGCCACCGCTGCCACCACCAAAAATATTAACGTCGGTTACTTCACTTTGTTTAACACTGCCTAAATGTTCAATTACATATTGTGGTTGTGAGTAAACACCTTGTTTGGTTTTGCTATAGGCCGTTTTACTGTTTGCTGTCCACCAGTCGGGATTAACAGCATCGGCACTGCTGGGACCGTTACCCAGGGTATATAAACCATTGGTGCCACCGTCATCCGCAAACTGGGTTGCCGGGATGAGTATGGCTGCTTCAATAAATTTTTCTGCATCACGTATGGCCGATTCTGCTGATTGGAAGGCAAGATGTCGGTTACGTGTGTTACCGGACATTTTTTCTTCCAGTGTTGTTGTATTAATCGAACTGACACCAATTAAAGTCAGTACAAACAACATCAACAAAGCCATGACAAGAACGGCTCCATGTTGTTTAACAGATGGTTGATGAATTTTTATGTGTATTGAATTTTTCATAACTGTTTAATTTGCAACGTTGAAAGATTTGTTTCGAATTTTTATTGTCATGTTATAGACTTTACGCATGTGTTGATCGGAAGCGACACCATCGGCAGCAGCTACGGGATCAATCATAATGGATGCCCCGGGTGCAGGACTGACCATGGCGTAAATGAGGTTGGCATAATCGGCTGCCGTTCGGTTCAAGCCCGGTAAGTTTTCAGGTGTGCGGGCAAGCAGACTTACTTTGACACTGACGACACCATCAAAAACAGTATCTGTATCGGCATCCTGATCAGGAACATCATTGGCTGAGTAATAGCGGTTGGCAACACCATCACCGGTTGTGTCAACACCATAGAGCACTTGCATGTTTTCAATACCTTCAACAAGTGGTTCTGGGGTACCATCATTGATACGAACATACAGTGACGGTTCAGTAATGGTGCCGCCAGGGGGCGGGTTTACACCGACAAAATAAGTTTTTGTAACCAGTTTTATTATTTCAGAATCAGAACCGTAACCATCTGCACCACTTTGATCGTTCCAGGAAGCATAGCTTGGATCGTTCCCTGGATCACCGGATGCGGCATGTGTCAGGTTAAAGCAGGGTTTGCCACCACAAACGCCCGGGCCACCACCTGGTGCAACCCCGGTTGCCTGAAAGATACGCGATTTTGCACAATCTGAAACCATCAGGATATCACCTTTGCAAATACCACTGATGCTGTCAGTATTGGGGCCGGCCGGTTGAGGGCAGGCATTGGCAACGGTGCCTTGATCTTCTACAAATAATGTTGCGGAGCTATTGTCTTTTGTGATCCGTACCCCGGTTCCTTCTGTTGTACGCAAAATAAGAATATCAGAACCCTTTACCGCAAGTGCGGCAATGACCGCATCGGGATTAACCGAGATGGGCGTTCCATCTGATGTCATTCCTGCTGCGGTGACCCAGTCTGCGGGTGCCCCATCATTGATTTCCGGGGTGATTGTTTTGGGGGTGGCTAGCGTGGCTTGATCATAATCAGTGCCAACCGCTTCATAGCCCATCAAGCCGGTTTGAAAATTCCAGGCAGCGTCTTCATCCTGGTTCAGTCCGTTGGTAATCGTGCCTAATCCTTGTCCGGATGCACAACCAAAAAAGCCGGCATTACGAATATTTTCTGATAAAGTCTCCATGCTATAACGGCCATTTTCCTGGATACGTGAAAATTCATCATGAACGACATAAGACTTTTTGGTCGACAGATAAATATTGCTGATCCCCAACATAATGATAGAACTGACAGCCATTGCCACC
>JALXDW010000122.1 GCA_027070385.1 Chromatiales bacterium | reverse complement strand
CATCAGTGGTACGGTATTTGGTGCTTCCCGACAAATGGCAGTGATTGCAAAAGATGGTTATTTCCCTGCACAGCTTGCAAAACGTGTTAACCGTATTCCTGTTGTGTCGATTATCAGTATGTCGAGTCTGGCTTTTATGTTGGTACTAGCGGGTAATCTTGAAATGATCCTTGAGTTTGGCAGTATTACTTTTTTATTGGTGTCATTATTGATGGCGTATGCAAACTATAAAATTCGACACAAAACAAAATCTTCTTTACTTGTAACGCTAATATCTTTCTTTGGGCTATTAGGAGGGGCATTTCTTATTATGTACTATGAATTTATTCACAAGCCGGAACAGCTGGTTTTTATTGGCAGCCTGTATCTTGGTTTAACCATTGCTGCCTGGTTATATGCCCGCTACAGTGTTGCCAGGCCGGGGAGCGATAACAGTTTGAATCGCCTTTAGGTTGTTATTCATATTGATATAATCAATATTTATAGAATAATGCTTATTGTTATTCTTTACTATCAAGCTTGGAAAACCTTGTGTAGCTAATGTGCGGGACTGGTTTACTTCTTTATCAAGTTCATATTGGGTATCTTCTGAATTCAAGTCGTTTTTAAATTGAACATGATCCAGGCCTATTTCTTCTGCAAATTGAACCAGAACAGTATCCTCTGATGGGTTTAAAGCTCTTAAATAATAGCCTTCCTGAATTGCCAGTATCATTTTTTTATCCATCGTTTGTGATTGTTTTCTTGCTGCAATCACAGCACGACAGGCTGGATAGGTCGAACGACGTGGTTTGTTTTTCGTCCAGAATTCGAAATTAAATTGTGTTCCGGGTATTGTTTGTTGAATAGTTTTCCAGATTTGTTGAATATTATCTTGCATGGATTGTGGCATAGTTAAATCGGAATCTGCTGCCAGCCCCCCTAGCAAATATTTAACAGATATATTGGAAGGTAAGTGTTCCTGTAATTTTCGCCACATAGGTGCAAATCCCCAGCACCAACTGCACATAGGATCATGAATATAAAGCAAAGTGATCATTCGGCACCATCTAATGTAAACCGAAAAGATTGGCTTTGATGAGTCGGGATTGGCCAAACATTAGTTCAATACTGTAGTGACCATTTGTAATTCCTTTTTCAGGTAATTGTACAGTAAAAAAATAGTCACCCTGATTACTGGGAAGTATGATCTCTTTTTGCTCAATTAATAAAGGGCTATCACCATTATAAACATTTACCCTGATCTTGGTATTATTTTGTGCGAAGTTTCTGTATTGAAATCCTATGTAAAGAAGTTGGCCAACTTTTATTTTTTGTAAGGTTGTTTCTGTAATAACTGAGAAGGGTGTATTACTGATTTTAATTTTTGAAACGATAGGTAATACAGCATCCATTTCTTTCCGGAGATTTTTTCTGGTCAACTGTATTTGTGGATTATCCGAAAATAACTGTTGAGTTTGATTAAGTATAGTCTCTGCTTTTCTGAATTTACCCTGTTCAGTTGCCAGACGTACCTGTCGAAGTAATTTGTTTTGTATTTTGATCAGGCCATTTTTTGCCTGGGGATTACCACTGTCAATCGTGAGTACTTTTTTGTATAAGTCATAGGCATTTTCTTTTTTCGGTTGTATTAGCATGCCTTCCTGGAATTTTCTGTCAGCTTTTATTAACAGGTTGCTGACAAGATTCTTGTTTTTAACAAGTGTTTTTATTTTTTTCTGTAATAGTAGCAGTTCATTATCGTTTGATATGGCCTGTAAACCTGCATTGGCGGAGTCCATTGCTTTATAGTAGGTATTTTGTCTAACTTGTTTTTTTGCCTTGTTTTTAAAGAACAGGGCTATTTTTTGTAGACCTTGTAGTGCTTCCTCGTTTTCAGGATCGTTGATTAATACCTGCTTTAACTCCTCTAGTGCATTGGCTCCCTTAGGTTCATTAAGAGCATTCACCGCAAAATAAACACGTGCTTTTTGTAGATGTGGTTCGTTTTCTATATCATGCGCCAACTTATCTTTTAGTGTGGTAAATTTATTATTTTTGTTTATTTCGGGATAGAGTAATTCTGCTTCATGAATTGTTTTATTGGCTGTAACAAGGTCTTTTTTCTGAACCAGATTGGCCAGTCTTGTTATATACCAGGTTTTTAATTTTTGTGTTGCTGATATAAAGTCGGGGTTATCAGGAT
>JALXDW010000121.1 GCA_027070385.1 Chromatiales bacterium | reverse complement strand
CTGGCATCAACACTGAGCGAACAGGATCTCAAACCATTTTTAAATAATAATTCCCTGAATATTCATATTATAAAAGGGGATGCTTTTAATGTGATGAATGCCTGCGATGCCATCGTAACCGTTTCCGGTACGGTTACACTTGAGATTGCCTTGATTGGTACACCCTTGATTATCATCAACAAGGTCTCCTGGCTAACTTACCTTATCGTGAAGCGAATGATAAAAATACCTTATATCGGTTTATGTAATATTGTCGCCAATAAACAAATTGCTGAAGAATTCATTCAAAAAGATGCCAAACCACAGAAAATAGCAAATGCACTTTTTGAATTACTGAATAATCAAGAGAAAAATAAAAAAACAAGAAAAGAACTGGGGCTGATACATCAACTTTTAATTGATACACCGATTGATATCAGTATCAGTGATTTAACTTTGGAAATGTTGAATGATTCAAGCTCTGTTGTTTAACGTACAATGCCACGTTGGGAGTTTTCAATAAACTGAACCAGTGACGTGACTGCACTGTGTGATTCGGCAAGTTTAAGTAATTTTTCTTTTGCCACATCCACTGTTAAACCTGAACGGTAAATTATTTTATATGCTTCCTTAATCGCTTTAATCGCGTCTTTGCTAAAATTGCAGCGCTTTAGACCTTCTGAATTTATCCCATGCGGATGCGCTGGATTACCATTAATCATCATATACGGAGGCACATCTTTACTGATTGCACTACCCATTCCACAAAAAGCATATTCACCGATATGACAAAATTGATGAACCAGCGTAAAACCGCCTAAAATAGCATGATCATCCACAATGGCATGGCCAGCTAACGAGGCACCATTTGAAAAAATAGTGTCATCCCCCACCTGACAATCATGTGCGATATGAATATATGCCATTAGCCAGTTATTATTACCAATTCGGGTTGTACCACCACCGTCTTCAGTACCACGATTAATGGTGACAAATTCACGGATCGTATTGCCATCACCAATAACAAGTTTTGACTGTTCACCATGAAATTTTTTATCCTGGGGAACCTCTCCAATCGAAGCAAACTGAAAAACTGTATTGTTTTTGCCTATATGTGTTGGCCCATTGATAACCACATGTGGACCAATTTTGGTACCGGATTCAATACTGACACCTGCACCAATAACCGTATAAGCACCTACCGTTACTTCTGAATCTATATTCGCTTTCGAATCAATGATTGCCGTCGAATCAACTGTCATCCAACTTCCCGTTCAGCACACATAAGATCAGCAGAGCAAACGACTTCATCGTCAACACTGGCGACACCTTCAAATTTCCAGATGCCACGTTTTTCTTTTATAAATTTTACACTTAATTGTAACTGGTCACCCGGCTCAACGGGACGTTTAAAACGAGCCTTATCCACCCCTACAAAATAGTAAAGTGAATTTTCATCAGGAACCCGCCCCAAAGTACGGAAAGCAAGAATACCGGTTGCCTGGGCCAGCGCTTCCAATATCAGAACACCTGGCATTACCGGACGTTGTGGGAAATGCCCGGTAAAATAAGGTTCGTTATAAGATACATTTTTGTAACCGATTAAAGACTCACCGGGAATACATTCTGTGACCCGATCAATTAATAAAAAAGGATACCGGTGTGGTAAGTGTTGTAAAATTTCATATATATCAAGTTGTTCCAACCTGCTGCCCCTTGCTTTTAGACTATTGATTAAGTTTTTCCAGCTGTTTAACCCGTCTGGCTAACTCATCGATTTTTTTCATTTGTATATAATTTTTATGCCATTTACTGTTTTCAACCAATGGCGCACAGGAAGAATACACACCCGGTTCTTTAATAGACTGTAATACTGTCGTGCGTCCCGTTAAGGTGACACGATCAGCAATGGATATATGTCCGGAAATAGATACTGTACCACCTATCATACAATATTGACCAATGATTGTGCTACCGGCAACAGCTGTCATGGCTGCAATTGCAGTGTAGTCACCTATTTCGACATTATGGGCAATCTGGATCAGGTTATCCAATCGAACCCCATTACCAATAATGGTATTCTCAATCGCACCGCTATCGACCGTTGTATTGGCACCTATCTCGACGTCCGAACCAATCGTAACGGCTCCTAACTGTGGTATTTTTATCCACTTGCCTTTGTCATTGGCATTGCCAAATCCATCAGCACCAATAA
>JALXDW010000120.1 GCA_027070385.1 Chromatiales bacterium | reverse complement strand
GTTCTGGATCGATTAGTTCTGAAATCTCTATTTTCATTTTTATAGCTTATAAAAAAGGCTTATTAATAAGGCGTAATTATACAAAATATGTAATCAAAAAAATTAAAATTTCACGGCAACAATTGCCGTTTTTGCATGAACTTTAAACCCAGGATCTGGAAAGGCCTTCGGAAAAGCGTAACATCCGTGACATTTTTGATTTTAATTTTTGCAGGCCACGGCTGACGTGGTTTGCAGCACTATATTAGAAAACTCTAAAAGTGTAACAAAAGCGTGACAAAGCGTTATACAGAAAATGCTTATATTCTCTGTGTGCCTTTATTCATGTGGTCTGTAGCCGTTTTTTACAAAGCGTAACGTTTTGTGACATTTCCGTAACGTCAAAGCGTAATTTTGTCACGGTAATGTTACGCAAATGTTACGGTAAAAAATTTCTAGAAAAGTTATGTATGACAATGATTTTTAAAAAGTTTTCAACAAGTCGGCTGAGCTTGTCACGTATGTTACGCTTTTCCGAAGGCCTTTCCAAATTCCGAAACCATAGCTAGAAACAACTTTAATATATATAAGTAAGTGTCTGTTAATAAAACAAAAACAGGAAAATGGCTTGTTCAGGTCGATCGAAATGGAATCCCTAGAACGAGACGGACGTTTGATGTCAAGGAAGAAGCAGAAATCTTCGAGCGAGAGTACCTGGCCAGGCATCAGTCCGCCAGGAACCGGTCAGATGATCCACGTACGCTGAAAGAGCTGGTCGAGTTGTGGTTTAAGTACCATGGTATCAATCTGGCCGACGGTGAGCGCCGCCGAACCTGTCTGGTTGATATGGCCATCGCTATGGGGAACCCGGTGGCCAGCCAGATAACCGCCCAGCAGTTCGTTGAATATCGTTATACTAAGCTCAAAGCTCAGTTGACAAATAAGACATTTAACAACCATCACGGCTACCTGTCGGCCATGTTCAATAAACTACGCAAACTGCGCGTCATCGATTACGAAAACCCGATTGCAGAAGTCGATTTCATCAAGATTCAAGAGCGCCAGCTGTCCTATTTGTCTATTGAACAGATTAGAGTGTTACTGGATACCATCAAAATTGGCTGTAAAAACGAAAGTACCTGGTACGTTGCCCAACTATGCCTGCGCACCGGTGCCCGTTGGGGCGAAGCCGAACAACTGAAAATGAAGCAACTGCACGACGGCATGGTGACATACGAGTTCACAAAGTCAAAGCGCACCAGAACCATACCGATCGATGCCGCATTCCATCAGCAATTAACGCAATTCTCACGCTATAAAAACCCTGACGACAGAATATTCACCAACTGCATTGGCTCTTTCCGCAGAGCTGTAACCAGATCCGGAATAGAGCTACCAAAAGGCCAATGCTCGCACATCCTGCGCCATTCATTCGCCAGCCACTTCATCATGAACGGCGGCAACATCCTGACCCTGCAAAAAATCCTTGGCCACGCCGACATATCAATGACCATGCGCTATGCCCACCTAGCACCAGACCACCTAATTGACGCTATAAAGCTAAACCCGGTAGCATAATCAATTCAGTTCCCATCCAATGGCGGTAAATTGGCGGTAAAAACCGCCAAAAACAGCCAAATAACCGCCACACCACCAACCGTAAAAAATATAAATCATTGATTATTAAAAACAAAAATAAATTTACGGATACAGACGGAGTTTTCAATTCCCGCCGCCTCCACCAATTCAACATCCACCAGCGTCCAAGAAAGTCCACAAACCAGCGTCATAGCTGGTTTTTTTATGTCTGAATGGTACTATAACGTCCATCAACGTTTGGGGGCATCCACACCAAAAAGGGGGCATATTTGGGGGCATAACCCCGCCCTTAAAATCAGATGCCCCCAAAATGCACCGGAACCAGCACCAGATAAGGGGGCATCTTGGCATTAACTAATACAGCGGTAAAAAACGCAAAACCCAAAGACAAAAATTACAAGCTGTTCGATGGCGGCGGCCTGTATCTGGAAGTTATGAAAACCGGCTCCAAATACTGGCGCTTGAAATATCGCTTTGCCGGAAAGGAAAAGCGGTTGGCTATCGGCGTTTATCCTGAAATCAGCCTGAAGCAGGCGCGAGAGAAGCGCGAGGAAGCCAAACAGCAATTGCATGATGGCATCGACCCCAGCGAACACAAACAGGCCATTAAGCGCATTGGCGACAATGACTGCTTTGAATTTGTCG
>JALXDW010000119.1:1360-2227 GCA_027070385.1 Chromatiales bacterium | reverse complement strand
TGTCAAGCCATTCAAAAACAAATCCCTGATTTTATTTTCCCCGAAGCTGCTGTTGGAAAAGATCCGGATCAACGTAATTATATTGTTTCGAATGCAAAAATTGAAGCTACAGGCTTTAAAACGGCGCATTCATTAGATGCAGGAATAACAGATTTGATCAAAGGCTATACCATGATTAAAAACACCCGTTACGGAAATGTTTGATTGAGTGATAGCCCTGTGTCTGTAAAAACATGTGATTATTTAATTATTGGGGCGGGCATCGTCGGTTTGACTGTGGCGTGGGAATTAAAAAAAAGACACCCTAAAGCGAATGTCCTGGTTTTGGAGAAAGAAGCCGATGTGGGCAAACATGCCAGTGGGCGAAATAGTGGAGTGATGCATTCTGGGGTGTATTATGGCAGTGATACCTTGAAAGCGAAGGTTTGTTCAGATGGCGCCGCCAGAATGCGTGATTTTGCCAGGGAGTATGGGATTTCCTGCCGTAAATCCGGGAAAGTGATAATAGCCAGTTCGGAACGGGATTTACCCACAATAGAAAAACTTTTGGCGAACGCCAAGGCCAATAAAGTTACTGCCGAGCGGTTGGATGAAGACGGCGTAAAAGAGATTGAGCCACATGCTTCACCCTATAAAGCCGGTATATATTGCCCGGATACAGCCATTATTGATAGTAAAGCCGTTGTATTCAAATTGCGTGAAATACTGAATGGCTTGGGCGTCACGTTTGTTTATAATACTTCATTACTGAAAGTTTCAACAGAAACCAGTTTTGTTGAGACTACAAATGGCAATTATAGCTTTGGTTATTGTTACAATTGTGCTGGAGCCAATGCAGATCGTGTCGCTAAACAGTTTGATACAGGT
>JALXDW010000119.1:0-1350 GCA_027070385.1 Chromatiales bacterium | reverse complement strand
GATACAGGTCATCAATACACCCTGGTGCCTTTTAAAGGAATTTATTACAAATTAAAATCAGAAAAAAGTAATCTGGTCAAAAGCAATATTTATCCGGTTCCTGATGTTAATTTGCCATTTTTGGGTGTCCATCTGACACGCGTTATATCAGGAGATGTGTATGTGGGGCCAACGGCGATACCTGCATTGGGCAGAGAAAATTACGACTTGCTAAAAGGGATTGAATTTTCTGAAAGTCTGAAAATTGTCAACGAACTAATCAGAATGTATCTGGAAAATAAACAAAATTTCAGACTTTTGGTGCATAGTGAGGTCAAAAAGTATATTAAGCCATATTTTGTTACTGCTGCAAGGAGGCTGATGAACGAATTGACTGCGCATGACCTGGAACCGTGTAATAAAGTAGGGATACGGCCGCAATTGGTTAATATTAAAAGTCGCACATTGGAGATGGATTACATCATCGAAAAAACACCCTGCTCATTGCATGTATTGAATGCCATTTCACCAGCTTTCACCAGTTCCCTGGCATTTGCTGAATGGATAGTCAATCAGGCCGGGGCGTAAGTAGTGCAGAAATCCGAATCAGTTTATGTGAAATCACGACGCCTGATTGGAGAAAATCAAAAATTCAATATCTATTTTGATCATGTGGTTGATCAGCATGGATTTGAGGTGAATGAGTATCTGGTCGTCTCTCCCAAGATTCAAAACGGTAATCTGATTACAGGCGTAGCTATTTTACCAATTATGGAGAATAAAATAGGGCTGATAAAAATTTATCGTCCGGCCTTAAGGGACTATTCCTGGGAAATTCCTCATGGATTTATCGAAGAGGATGAAGAAAATAAAGATTCCGCAATAAGAGAATTGATGGAAGAAACCGGATTATCTGTTAAAACAGTTAAATCTCTAGGATTTATTACACCGGATGGTGGAGTACTTGCTGCACGGGTTCATATTTATTTGGCAGAGCATTGCAATAAGATAGGAGAATTAGTCGAAGAGATTGGCTTGCGTGAATTTCGTTTTTTTACCATAAACGAATTTAAACAAATGATAGTTAATTCTGAAATTCAGGATACTTTTACGCTGTCTGCTTGGTGCAAATATCAGATAATGAAAAAAATGAATAAATACACGAAGGCTGTGTTGAATGGCGGTATTGATGTACATGAATAAAAAAATAAACATATATTATTCAAATCATGGAAAGCGTGATGGTGTAGAGGACTTCATCATTTTGTTAAAGAATATATTTGAGAAGAGAGGAGGGAGGGTAACTGTATCAGATAAACTGGATATCAATTCAATCAATGTAATTATTGATGAGTTCACAAATTATATATG
>JALXDW010000118.1:1166-7638 GCA_027070385.1 Chromatiales bacterium | reverse complement strand
GCGTGCCAACGACCTGTACGAAAAAGTCAGTCAGGCCTTTACCGTGTTCTTGCCGGTGAAGTCCGTTGGCGTAACCGGTGACGGCCGACGTTATCAATACGTTGTTTCGCTACGCGCGGTTGAAACTATCGACTTTATGACTGCACGTTGGGCACATCTGCCATATGAGTTTTTGGAAAAAGTATCCTCCCGTATCATTAACGAAGTCACCGGTATTTCGCGTGTTGCATACGATATTTCTTCTAAACCACCTGCTACCATTGAGTGGGAGTGAACTCAAATTATAATTTGTACTTATTCACCAGCTATGGAAAGACTTGCATGAGGTTTCGAGATCTACAACCATGCTCAGCGTTCTAAATTCACGTATACAATTTTGGTAAGGTGAAACATAGTAATATAAAATTCCGCCTGCAATCAGGAGCAAAAAACTGCTGCTGCAATATTGACTAAAGTGAACTTGCTTTTTGCAGTAACAACGTTTGTTGCAGCCTCAGCCAGGGTACTAACAACTTGCCATCAAGTGAAGAAGCCTCTTGCACACACCGTTCAATGTTAGTTTTTCTGCTATCTTCATATTTTCAGCAGGGCTTATAGTCGAAAGCGTGAGCTAAAGAAACCATGAAGAATGAGCTTATCAGGATGACTCTTGTGAGAATAACAATGTGATGCATTCTTATTTCCTTTGACTTTTTGATAATTCTAAATATGCAATTATCGGTAAAAACAGGGATTCCTTTACTCAATTCAGGTGATTCTTAGAGATGTAAAAACAGAATTTAAGAGGTTTTTACTGAAACAAATATTAGACATTAATCCAGCCTGCAATTTCACGTACTGTAAACCATTTAATAGTAATTAAGGACACGCAAAATATATGCAAATACAAACTAATGCAAATAACCATTGTATTTGAACGTAAAAATAAATACATATTATTGAGTGGGAGGGAATAGGCTTGTTTTCTACCTGAATCAAGCTATTGAGCAACATAAAAACACCTTAAAACCATTTGCCTGAAGTTGTTGTAGTCGATAGCGATTTGTTTATCCCTTATTCTTGGGATAGTGATTTTGCTGTTGGGTATATAGGCTTGACATAAAAATCACTGGAAATCTGTTATGCAGTTAATTACACGCATTATTCGTACTGTCCAGACAGGACTACAAAGTGGAATGAATAGTAATATGCCTTTCTACTTACATATAATATCTGTTTATTTTTTTGCCTTGTTTATGGTTCATCCTGTTTTTGCACAGAAACAGCCGGTTAAGCCAGGTTCTGTAGTGCCTGTTAAATATCCAAAACCATCAATACCTGAAAAACCGTTGGCAACGGATAATAAATACATGAGTAAAATACGGGTGAGCTGGAAATCGGTTGACGGCGCGACCCAGTATAGAATTTATCGTTGTAAAACTGTTTCTAAAAATACCTGTAATCGAGGCATACTTGATAAACAGTCGCCTTATGATGATCAAGCGGTTATTCCCGGACGTACCTATTACTATCGTATAAAGGCATGTAATAAGTTACGTTGCAGTGACTACAGTCAACCTGATGCAGGTAGTAAACGTGTTGTTCCTGTTCCGGTTGTTCCAAGGTCGCCATCTGTTTCTCTGAACATTTATACAGCTAAGGTCAAAGTAAGCTGGAATCACAGTCCTGGAACGGCTTCGTATAAGGTCTTTCGGTGTGATAATGCAACTTCAACAAATTGTGGTGCAGGGTTCCCGGTACAGGGTTCACCCTATCTTGATACAACGGCAGTACCAGGGCGTGCCTATTTTTATCGCATTCAGGCCTGTAATGCGCAAGGCTGCAGTGGATTATCATCACCAGCAAAAGGTGGTATACGATTGAGAATTCCCGGGGGACTTAAAGCTTCATTTAATGAATATACTAATATGATCAAAGTGAGCTGGAGTCGGGTTCAAGGGGAAGCAAGGTATACATTATTTAAATGCTTTAAACCGGAAAGTAGTCGTACTTCTGCGAAAGTATGTGTACCAAAACTGATTTCAGGGACAATGCTGAACGATGTTAATGTTCAGCCGGGCAAATACTATTATTTCTCGGTTAAAGCATGTGGAGATGTTGGTTGTAGTTTAAAAACACAGGTTGTTTATGGCATGCGAAAACTGATGCCTCCTGGTCAGGTATCAGCAAGTGATAATATCGAGTTGAACAGGGTAACGGTTAGTTGGCAGCGTCAAAACCATGCTGATTTTTACCGGGTATTCCGTTGCCTCAATGCAACAGCAGGTAACACCTGTACGCAACTGGTTACGCTTGCAAACAAGTTGGGCTTTAGTGACACCACCGCTATTCCCGGAAAACAATATTATTATCGGGTTCGTGCTTGTGTGCAGGCCGGTTGCAGTGATTTAAGTGCCGCCGATGCGGGCAAGCGTAAATTAAAATTACATTCGATCAGGTTTCAGGTTCCGTTAAATGTTTCAGGTATTCATACCGGTATAAAAGAAGTTATTCCCCTGTGCAGGGTGTTTAACAGTAATATTATGTCGAATAGCAATGAAGTAGCCAATGGCAGCCTGAAAATTCTGGTAAATAACAGTCGGAAAGTACAGCAGTCAGTTAACCTGACTATTTCAGACAACATACATCCAGGCAAGCAATTTGAAAATTCAACTCATTATAGTTGTACGCTTTATGTTTCAAAGAAAAATAAACCAGGCTTGTTTGTTTATTCAACCACAACCAGCGATATCATGTTAAAAGCATTGGTTCCCCCTGTTAACGTCGTTAATGGTTTGATTGATATTAATAGTGCTGTTCCGGAAGGAAATGTTGTGGCCGGTAAAATGACTGTTAAAGTGAATACGGCTCGGCTTAAAGCAACAGGAATGAATTAATGTTCTATTGCTCCATGAGATCTAGTTCTGCTTCATTATTTACAGGTAGAAAAAAATAAAACTGTTTTGTTACATATGAAGGAAATGTACGTATGAATAACATTACTAAATATTCACTCTGCAAGGGATTGATATTGGCAGTCATTACATTCTTTTATGCAGGTTTTTCTTCTGTATGGGCCGCCAATCAATCGTATGTTACGGTACCAGGAAATTCCTTTACAGGGAAAGTTACAATACAGGCTGCGCGTTTTGTTACCCGAGCCGTTGTGCTTCCATTTCCACATTTAAGGGTATCCATTACCAGAAAAATCGGGAATGAGGTTTCCTTTACTGTCACACCGACATCTCAGGTCATTCCGGGTATAACTTATACGGTTACCTTAAAGCATCCAGGAAGGGATCAATCGTTTAAGGTTTTGGTTGCGCATAAGGGAACCATGACGAATGCGCGGATTGAGGTTCCCCCTGGTGAAAAAAACAGGTTATTATTACAGGCAGTGGTTTTGGAAATAGGGTAAAATTGAAATTTGGACGTGAGCGCTCGGCTTGTAGCAAATTTACACATGGTACGGGGCGTTATTCAACCAATAGTCAAGGCGATTAATTTTCAATTTACAACGTCACTCAGGGGAATACTGTCAGATTCTGGGTTCATAACCGTTCTACATCAACAATGACTTGCAGGGTGATTATGCGAGATATCTACTCCAGTTATTCTGATAATAACCCTGTAGAGAATTTTACCGGAACGGTTGAACTTGTAAGCCTTTCGAGACCGGTAATACCAAAGCCAGCTAAACCCATTGTGATCAATGCCAGTTGCAATAATGCAAGAACAATTGTAACGATTCAGTGGCGAGATAACAGTGGCACAGCGGGTTATTATACTTGTTATCTGAACCGAACAACACCGCGTTTACCGGGTGAGCACAATATGGGACCCTGCTATACAACAACGACAACAATGCCTGGTTATAGAATACTAAATCAATACAAGAAAATGATTACTCGAAATGTGCCGTTGCAATGTGAGTTTAGAAATCTTAAACCGAATGTAACGTACAGGTACCATATTTTTGGTGTTAAAAAGGGGAATGGATCAATTAGAGTATACTCTGATGAAGCAAGAGGTAATCTTTAGACTAGCCTGATATTGCTAGTATTTTAGATAAAACTTTTTCATTAACCATGCGTCCCCATATGTAATATGCATGTGTTAATATGAAAGATTAAGATAAAACTGATTTAATTTGTATTGCTTGCTCGGTATTTATTGCCTGTTGTAGTGTATAAAGTCACCTGAAAATATTTTCTAAATAAAATGTCAAATACAAACCAGAATAAACGTGACATTCACTGGATGCAACATGCGATACAGTTGGCAAAACATGCTGAGTCGATGGGGGAAGTACCGGTGGGTGCGGTGTTAGTAAAAGACAATACACTTGTTGCCGAAGGCTGGAACCAGCCGATCAGTGGCAATGATCCAACGGCTCATGCCGAAATAATGGCTCTCCGAACCGCAGCGCAAATACTAAAAAATTACAGGTTGGTCGATACGACCTTGTATGTCACGCTGGAACCCTGTTCGATGTGTGCGGGTGCCTTAATTCATGCAAGAGTTAAGCGGGTTGTATTTGCCACTACCGATCCACGTACGGGTGCCGCTGGCAGTGTGTTTCATATTCTCAACTCGTCCGAGTTAAATCACAAAATAGATATTCAACAGGGCGTGTTAGCCCATGAGTGTAGCCAGTTGTTAACGAATTTTTTCAGGAATAAACGAAAATAAAAAATATACCAGCTATCTGTAAAACAGTGGGTCGTTGCCACCGTCAGGGGATTAATGTCTTTGAGCTTGTTCTATAAAATAGGTGATGCGTAAGCTAGAATGGAATTAGGAACGTCGTTGTTCAAGCCTTTATCAAGCTGCCAGCGTAGAATATCATAATAACTGCGGATATTTTCGACATATTTCACAGGTTCCAGTCCACGAGCATAACCATGGCGTGTTGTTTTGTACCATTTCTTTTGTCGTAGTAACGGTAAACTTTTTTTCACGTCTTCCCATTTGTAAGGGTTGCCACCGCGTTGCTCGGTAATCAGTTGGGCATCTTTTACGTGGCCGTAGCCTACATTATAAGCCGCCAGTGCCAGCCAGGTGCGATCGGGTTCTTCAATATCTGCGGGGAAGCGATCAAGTAATGAGCGCAGGTATTTCGCACCACCATTAATACTTTCTTCCGGGTCAGTACGAACGGCTACACCCAGTTGTTGAGCGGTTGCTTTTGTTAACATCATCATGCCGCGTACACCCGTAGGGGATTTGGCGCGTGGGTTCCAGTGTGATTCCTGGTATGCCGTTGCTGCTAATAGCCGCCAGTCAATTTCGTTGGCTTGTGCTGCATCATTTAACATCACCTGGTATTTGGGTAAACGATTATTGACATGATACATATAGGTATAAGTGCCGGCATAATCATAACGGTTAATATGGCCGTAGTGGCGTTCAATTAAGCTGGCGAGTTCGCCACTGGCTTTTAAATTATTAAAGAAGGTAACGGCTTTATTATACAGTGACCGATCTTTACTGTTAGCAAAAGCCCAGGCTAATTGTTGCGGTTCAGATACATTAAAGGCAACACTCAGTTGAGGGTAATAACGTCGGTTAATTGAAAATTCATTGGAATCGGCAATGGTAAAGTCCAGTGTTTCTTCTGCAACCAGGTTCATTAATTCATTGGCACCTGCGGTTGTATTTTCTTCCCAGTGGAGGCTTCTCCAGGTTTTCTGGATTTCTGTTAAACGTTCAACATGGCTGCTATTGGCAATGACTTCCAGCTTACCGGTTTTTAGGTCAGCGAGGCTACGGGGACGCTGCTTTTTTCGGTTATAAATCAGTTGTTGAGTAATAGACTGATAAGCTGGAGCGAAAAGTACCTTTTGTTTGCGTTCATCGGTAATGGTTAAACCGGCAGCAGCAAGTTGAGCATCGCCATCTTCAACCTGATCGAGGATATCTTTTAAGTCATCCGAAGTGATGAGTGTGAGTTTAACGTTGAGGTATGCTGCAAAACGCTGTAACAGATCGTATTCCATGCCGGTTGGGCCATGTGGACCTTCGTAAAAAGTTGTTGCAGCATTCCGTGTTAATGCGCGCAGTTCACCGGCAGCAAGAACCTGTTCAAGCAAGTTCTTTTGTGGTGTACATGCGTTCAACACAATACTTGATAAAATGGCAAGTCCAATAACGCCTGCAAAAATACGACTATGCATAATATTCCCCAAACCCTGTGTTCTTTATAGCGGCAATGTGGTGGTTATCTGAAGTGTTTTTATTCATAATTAACTCTAAAGACCCGTGTTCATTGCAGAATAGCGGTATATTATAACACACTAATATTGTTGTCTGTGGTTATTATATATAAAGTATAGTCTGTAGCTGTAGTAAATAGTTCATAGTTTTTATGTTAATTTTCAATGTGTTACTATTATCATACGTGTACTTTTCATAAAAACGGTGCTATGTGCCTGTATTTTAAGAATATTTTGTAAAATTCTTTAAAATCAAATAGTTATATTTTTTATATTGT
>JALXDW010000118.1:0-1156 GCA_027070385.1 Chromatiales bacterium | reverse complement strand
TTTTATACTGTCTGATCAAAAAAGATCAGCTCTTCCTTAAAGGTTTAATATTTATGCAAGCGAGTGCCTCAAAAGTTGGCTTTATCAGCCTGGGTTGTCCTAAGGCATTAGTGGATTCTGAACGTATTCTCACTCAGTTACGCGCCGAGGGTTATGATGTCGTGCCAAGTTATCAAGATGCTAATTTAGTTGTAGTGAACACTTGCGGTTTTATTGATGATGCAGTGGCCGAATCGTTGGATGCGATTGGTGAGGCACTTGCTGAGAATGGAAAAGTCATCGTGACCGGTTGTTTAGGTGCTAAAGGGGACATTGTGAAACAAACTCATCCGAATGTACTTGCAGTGACCGGGCCACATGCCACCGAAGAAGTGATGCAGGCTATTCACACACATTTACCTCGTCCCCATGATCCTTTTATTGATCTGGTACCTTCGGGGGGAGTCAAATTAACACCACGGCATTATGCTTATTTAAAAATTTCAGAAGGCTGCAATCATCATTGCCAGTTTTGTATCATTCCGAGTTTACGCGGGGATTTAGTCAGTCGGCCGATTCAGGATGTAATGACTGAAGCAGAGAATCTGGTTCAGGCCGGGGTGAAGGAATTACTGGTCGTATCACAAGATACCAGTGCTTATGGTGTTGATTTGAAATACAAGGCCGATTTTTGGAAAGGCCGGCCATTAAATACGCGTATGCTGGATCTTGCCTCTGCTTTAGGTGATTTAGGTGCCTGGGTGCGGTTGCATTATGTATACCCGTATCCGCACGTTGATGATGTGATCCCGTTGATGGCGGCAGGTAAAATTTTGCCGTACCTGGATATTCCGTTGCAACATGCCAGCCCGGCTATTTTAAAGTCGATGAAACGTCCGGCAAATACAGAAAATACCTTAAAGCGGATTCAACAATGGCGTAATGTGTGCCCGGATATTACCTTGCGCAGCACTTTTATTGTGGGGTTTCCTGGCGAAACCGAAGATGATTTTGCGCAGTTACTCGAGTTTCTGGATGAAGCACAACTTGATCGGGTGGGATGTTTTGCTTATTCGCCTGTTGAAGGTGCCAGTGCCAATGCGTTACCGAATCAAATTGATGAACAAACAAAGCAATATCGTTTAGAGCAATTTATGTAAAAACAGGCCCTGATCAG
>JALXDW010000117.1 GCA_027070385.1 Chromatiales bacterium | reverse complement strand
TAATACGGCTTTTTTCAACCACGCCCACACAAAAACCCGCCAGATCATAATCATCGGCATTGTACATGCCTGGCATTTCAGCGGTTTCTCCACCAATCAGCGCTGCACCGGATTGCAAGCAACCGTCTGCAATGCCTTTAATCACACTTTCAGCGGTTTCGATATCCAGTTTACCGGTGGCATAGTAGTCGAGGAAAAATAATGGTTCAGCCCCTTGAACAATCAGGTCATTGACACACATTGCAACCAAATCAATACCAATGGTGTCATGTTTATTCATTTCCAGGGCAAGTTTTAGCTTGGTTCCCACGCCATCGGTACCGGATACCAGCATTGGTGACTGGTAGCGTTGAGGAATTTCAAAGAGTGCCCCGAAGCCACCCAGACCATCGACGACACCGCTGCGTTTGGTTCGGGCTGCATGAGGTTTAATACGATCAATCAGCTTGTTGCCTGCATCAATATCCACTCCCGCATCTTTGTAGCTGAGAGAGGTGGTTTGGGTGTCTGTTTTGGAAGCATCGTGAGACAATGTAAAACTCCAGTAGTCAAGGTGGTCAATTTAGAATAGCAAGTAAGATGCGATGAAAGACCATTTTTCCGGTGCAATTCAGTGCATAATAGCGAATTGTACCAATTTGGCATAAGACTGGATACACTATATAGAACGCTTTTTGGGTATTGGTATTATTTAAAACAGGATGAGATTGCGAAGTATGAATTGTTTGACTCGGGTATTGGTTGGGATAATGAGTGTTGCGGGTGTTTTTATTAGCCAAAATACGTTGGCCGCAAGCATCACAGACTTATATGAAGCTGAAATTCCGGTACTAAGCCAGAGCCGTTTGGACAGGCATCGTGCAATACAGCAAGCTTTTGCCGAAGTTTTATTGCGGGTGTCCGGACAACAGGATGTGGTGCTGGCATTACCACCTTTGGTTGAAACGGATGCACCAAAATTGAAAAAAACGCCTAATCAGCAACAGCCCAACCTGGTACTGGTGGGGAAAACAGCAGAAATTGCTAGTGCGCTTAATCAAGCCACTTTTTATGTTAAACAGTTTCGTTACCAGAAAACCACGGGGCGTCCTCATATTGATTGGGGGATCAAGTGGCCTGAAACCGAGAATAAAAAACCAAAAAAGGCACAACAGGTTCTATGGGTTCGATTTAATAAAAAGAAGATTAATAAACTCCTACATGAGGCTAATTTGCCGGTTTGGGGCAGTGCCCGCCCGTCTATTTTGGTCTGGATGGTTGTTGAGAGTCGGGCCAAACGTTACTTATTATCAAACAGCATTAACAGTAGTACGCGTGAAAGTATTGAAAAATATGCTCGGCTCTATGGTTTGCCAGTACGGTTTCCATTGATGGATTTGGCAGACCGTGCCAATATTTCAATCAGTGATGTCTGGGGAAATTTTGAAGATCGTGTTATGCAGGCATCCAAACGTTATCAGGCAGAAGCCATTTTGGTGGGTAAACTTTATCAGGCAAACCGTACCTGGAATACCCAGTGGCACCTTTACGTGAATGGACGCAGGGTGGATTGGCAGGAACAGGGTGTTTACCTGGACAAGGTTGTCGAGCAGGGATTAAGCCATACTGCACAAAATCTTTCACTGGCCTTTGCGGATGTCAAAACGGATAAAGGCATTCAACATGTACTGGTCAAAATAAAAGATGTGGATAGTCTGGCTGATTATTCCCAAGCAGTTAAATATTTATCTTCAATCAGTGCGGTTAAAAAAGTACAAACGTTGGAACTGGATAAAAGCAGTGTACTTTTTAATTTAACGACACAAGGTAGTCGTGTCGGTGTCATGCAGGCGATTGCCTTGGGCAGTCAACTGGTTGCTGAGCCGAATACCGTTCCGAGACAGTCAGTAGTACAGCCGTCGGAAACAACAACCGGAACTGAGCTTCACGCAACAGAAACCGGTGTTGTGGCTAAGCCTGTTGTAAAAGTGTGGGTTCCGGATTTAATTTACAGGTTATTGCATTAGTCTTATGTTTAGTTTGCGTAATCTTCCTAATTTATTAAGTTTATTGCGTATCGTACTGGTGCCACCGGTTGTTTTTTATATCTTGCAAAATAATTATATGCCTGCACTGGTATTATTTGTTATTGCGGGTGTTACTGACAGTTTGGACGGTTGGTTAGCCAAGCATTTTAACTGGCAATCACATCTGGGTGAAATACTTGATCCCTTGGCCGATAAATTATTACTGGTTTCAAGCTATGTCTGTTTTGCCTGGTTGGAGTTACTACCAATGTGGCTGGTACTGGCTGTTATTTTAAGAGATATTATTATCGTGACCGGGGGTGTTTTATACCGGCTTTTTTTGGGTAATGTTGTGATTAACCCAACTTATATCAGCAAGCTAAATACGTTGATGCAAATTGTATTGATTGCCGTAATGCTGGTTTCTCTAGCCTGGTTCCCAATTCCTGAAGTGGTAACAAGTATCTTAATATGGAGTGTTTTATTTACAACGATAGCCAGTGGTGTTGTTTATGTTGTTGCCTGGGGGCGGCGGGCTATTCATGCGAAAGCATCAGTAAAAAACCAATAAAAATACTGAAGGAACATTAAAATGGCACAAAATTGCATATCAGAAAACAGGCAGTCTGACAGTTCAAAATGGTTTATTTTGACAGGACTGGTTTTGTTTTCCGGTCTTGTCTATTTACTTGCACCTGTACTTACCCCCTTTTTGGTAGCGGCAGTACTTTCGTATATTGGTGACCCGCTGGTTGACTGGCTGGAAACAAAAAAATTTCCCAGAACACTGGCTGTTACAACGGTATTCTTTTGTCTCACCCTTATCGCCATCGTATTTTTACTGATTTTTATTCCGTTGGTTGAAAAGCAGATTATTATTCTAATTAATAAGGTGCCGGAATATGCCCAGTGGATACAAAAAACCGTGTTGCCGGTCATGAATGAAAAACTGGGAAATGCGAAAGTTCATCTGGATTTAACGACCTTGCAGGAATCACTCAAGTCAAACTGGCAGTCAGCCGGTGGTATTGTGGCGCAAGTACTGGGATCGATTACACGTTCGGGTGTTGCTCTGTTTACAGGTATTGCCAATTTACTACTGGTTTTTATCGTTTCATTTTACCTGCTTAGAGATTGGGACAAGTTAATCGAGAATATACGCCAATTATTACCTCGCAATAAAGAAAAGCTGATTTCATCATTAGCCAAACAGTCCGATGAAGTATTGGGTGCTTTTTTTCGTGGTCAGTTATTGGTAGTACTGGCATTGGCCATTGTTTATTCTGTTGGCTTGAGTATTGTTGGGTTGGATCTGGCTATATTAATTGGGCTGTTGGCAGGGGCTGTCAGTTTTGTACCTTACCTGGGTTTTATTATAGGTATTGTGGCGGCAAGTATTGCTGCCTTGATGCAGTTTCATGATGTTACTTACCTGCTTTATGTTTTTCTTGTTTTTGGTGTTGGTCAGGCACTTGAGGGTATGTTATTAACACCGATTCTGGTCGGAGATAAAATTGGTCTGCATCCGGTTGCCGTTATCTTTGCAGTATTGGCCGGTGGACAATTGTTTGGTTTTTTTGGTGTTTTGTGTGCCTTGCCAGTGGCCGCAGTATTGGCCGTTATTATTCGGCACATACATAAGGAATATAAAGAAAGCGCAGTGTATAATGGCTGATTTTCTCGTTAACTCGATTTTAGTGATGTAACCGATATGAAGGCGCCTCAACAAATGCCATTAAGCATTCAGCTAATGGATAATGCCCGTTTTGATAATTATGTTGTCGGCCAGAATGAGACAGCTGTTTATTCTATTAAAAACACAATGGAACAATATGTTTTTTTATGGGGTAGCAGTGGCAGTGGTAAAACACATTTACTGCAATCATTGTGCTATGCCTATTCAAAAACAAACATGAAAATTGTTTATTTACCATTGGACAATGTAATGCTATCCCCCGAGGCATTCGAAAACCTGGAATCAATGGATCTGGTTTGTCTGGATAATATCGAGTTTGCAGTTGGTAATTCTGTTTGGGAAGAAGCTTTATTTAATTTGTACAACCGATTGCGTGACGCAGATACACGGTTGGTAGTTGCTGCAGAAAAATCACCAACCGGACTGGATTTTAAGTTGCCGGATCTGGCTTCAAGAATGTGCTGGGGACCGGTGTATCATTTAAAAGCATTGAATGACGAGGAAAAGAAAATTGCCCTGCAACAGCGTGCAAAAAATCGGGGGCTTGAACTGGATGACAATGTGGTTGACTATTTAATCAACCGGGCTTCACGTGATATGCAAAGTCTATTTGAGTTGTTGGATAAACTTGATAATGCCTCTCTTGTTGCTAAGCGTAAGCTGACTGTACCTTTTGTTCGTGAATTACTATAAGGAGATAACAATGTCCGAAACATACACAGGTAGTTGTTTATGCAAGAAAGTCACCTATAAGCTGGTTGGTGAACCAATGCGTTTTTATCATTGCCATTGTGAGCGTTGTCGTAAAGCCACTGGTACCGGTCATGCTACCAATATTATGGTGAAACCCGATACCGATATTGAATGGCTAACGGGTGAAGAACTTTTAGGTCGATACAAGGTACCTGAAGCAGAGCGATTTTATAACTGTTTCTGCAAGGAATGTGGCAGCCCGATGCCACGTGTTATTCCTGAACTGGGTTCTGTTTTAATTGCGGCCGGTTCACTGGATATGATTCCTGAAATGAAACCACAAGGACGAATATTCTGGGGGTCACGTGTTGAATGGTCATGCGATGATAAAGCGTTACCGGTTTTTGATGAATACCCCCCGGGTATTTAATCGAGTAAAAAGGTTTTTTGGGTGGTAACAGCCGACTATTCTCCGGCACCTTCGGTTTCTATATTTAAAATAGTGCCACAATGTTTGCAGTGAATGGCATCGCTGTCATGTCGGGTTAATCCACATACCGGACATTTGTAACGAACTTTCCCTGGTCTGAAAATAGTTTGTATCAGTCTTAAAAATAATGAGATACCAAATATCATTATAAAAACAGCAAGGACATGCCCGCCTGTTCCAACCAGGGTAATATCTCACCAAAGCCGGTTGTTGTTAAGGCTGCAATGGTAAAATACAGCGCATCAACATAGTTAATGATTGCAGGGTTTTTATCGACCTGGGTGACATACACTATTTCTGTCACAATAAAAATAAATACCATCAGGTTTACGATACTGAAAATAATATCTTCATTGGTTCGTACAAATTTTGATTGTTTGCGTAGTGATTTTAGGACGTGGTAGGAGCGTAGTAACCTCAATGCACGTAAAACCCGTAAAAAAGCAAAATTTTGTGCAAGACTCGGAGCCAATAATGAAACAATCACTATAATATCGGCCAGGCCGACCGGATTAAAAATATCTTTCAAGCGTTCCTTGCTGATAAAAAGCCGGGCGGCAAATTCCAACATGAAAATAATACCAAGGATCTCTTCAACCGCATGATAGTCATCAATATGATGATAAAAAGAAGCAATAACAAAATAAGCAATGGTTGCCAGATCAAAACCTAGTAGAGCCCAGCGAAACACGGTTGATTTTCTGTTGCTGCCATTATAAAGGTGATTAATAGATGAATGCAGTTTTTTAAGTTTGTTATCAAACATATAACTTATGCTTCCATTTTAGTGACTGCGGTACAGATTTTTTTATACAGACATTATGTGTTATTTATGACACTTTAAATAATGCAAGGGTAGCAGATAATTTAAACTGGTGTAATTTTATTTGTGTTATTTCCTTGAAAAAAAGGATGGCGTGTAGCACGATAAGTTAAATATAAGCGGGGGTTCAGGTAGTGGAAGATTTTAATACCGGGAAATATATTGAGCAACGTTTGCAAAGGGCAATGGCTTTTCTCGGCCCGCTTCGCCCGGGGTTTGTTGATTTTCTCACTTCCCCAAAAAAATCCACCATTGTTAATTTTCCGGTACAGATGGACGATCAAAGTGTGCGGGTTTTTCGTGGTTTTCGGGTATTGCATAGTCATGTTAACGGCCCAGGGAAAGGGGGGATACGTTATTCTCCCGACTTAACTTATGCCGAAATTTCTGCATTGGCAGCATTAATGACATGGAAGTGTGCATTAATTAATGTACCGTTTGGCGGAGCAAAAGGCGGGGTGTGTTGTGATACTAAAAGCCTGTCGGAGAATGAATTAAGGCATATTACCCGGCGTTTTATTTCTGAATTGGGTGACAATATCGGACCTCATACGGATATTCCAGCTCCGGATCTTTATACCAATGAACACACAATGGGTTGGATTTATGATACTTACGATATTATGCATCCAGGGCGTAATAATCGCCCGGTTGTAACAGGAAAAGCCATTGATCTTGGTGGTTCGCTGGGGCGTCATGATGCAACTGGACAGGGCTGTCTGTATGCCACCTTGCGGTTTCTTGAGCGAATAAAACCGGCTGGCATGAAAAATTTAAAAAACCAACGGGTTGCCATTCAGGGGTATGGCAATGTGGGTTCAGCGATCGCTCGCTTGTTTCAGAATGCCGGTGCGATTATTACCGGCATCAGTGATTCTCAGGGAGGTATTTATTCTGAGAAGGGTTTGGACCTTGATGCTATTAACACATACAAACAAAAAAATAATACTGTTGTAGGGTTAGCTGAAACCATGAGTATTACCAATGAAGATTTGTTACAGCTTGATTGTGATATTCTTGTTCCGGCAGCAACCAGTCATCAGATTCATCATGACAACGCAGATAAAATAAAAGCCAAACTGGTTATTGAAGCAGGTAATGCCCCGGTAACACCTGAAGCGAATGAGATTTTGCTGTCTAAAGATATTATCGTTATGCCGGATATTCTTATGAATGCAGGTGGAGTCACGGTCAGTTATTTTGAATGGGTGCAAAATAATGAAAACCAACAATGGTCGTTAGCCGAAGTTAATCAGAAGTTGAATGATAAAATGGTTCAGGCAACTGATATCGTCATAAGCAAATGGTTGAGCCTGAATGAAATGATTATTGAAAGTAATACAAAGGAGCAGGATGAAGATAAGGCTAAACAGCTTCCTGTCGACTTGCATACCGCAGCATTAGTCGTTGCACTTCATCGTTTAACGGTTACGATTGAAGAAAGAGGAATTTGGCCGTAATGGAAAAAAAAGCGCAGTCTCTAGTCTGGCGTATTGGCGGTGCACAAGGGCATGGTATTGATACGGCTGCCGCAGTATTTGCTCGTAGTTGTGCAAAAGCAGGCTTGTCAGTGCTGGGACGACGTGAATACCATTCCAACATAATGGGGCGCCACAGCTTTTCGGATGTACGCATTTCCAATGAGCCGATAAACGGACACTGTAGCAGTACCGATATACTGGTTTGTCTGGATGCTGAATCATTATGCCGGCATATTGAAAAAGTTGCCGCGAATGGTTTTATTATTGTTGATGCTGCTGAAACCGATGTTGATCTTAATACACTTAAATTTCTGGATAAGGAAATAAAAAACCGGCTGCAAGAAAAAATACAGCAGGTAAACCAGCCCATGACGGTTGCAGGATTAATAACAACATTCAGCTCTTCATCACTCACGCTGGTTTATTTACCGGTGACTGAATTTCTGACTCAGTTACAAAAAAAATTCCCAATTTCACACCGTGT
>JALXDW010000116.1 GCA_027070385.1 Chromatiales bacterium | reverse complement strand
ATGCTTCTCTTAACTATCGGTACGTGTTTGCAGAACTTTAATATAAAATGCCTCATCGGGCTCTGCTTATATGGGCTCTGTTGGGTTGATAACAGCTTGTTATTAATATTATTTCTTCCTGATTTGTTGGCGCTATCAAATCAGCTGTTTTCCCCGGCAAGGCTTGTCAGACCCACGCGGGAATGTTGCATTGATTAAATACTTGTTGATGGGCACGTTTGCTGGATAAAATAACCGGACGGGGAGATGAAATTATGCAAATCGAATTATTCCATTTAAAAACCCCGATTGGCCGGTTACAAATTGCCTGCACAGGGAATAAAGTTTGTGGGGTGAACCTGGGGATAGACAGAAAAATCCCTCCATGCTGGCCAAAACAAAACCAGCAACAAGATGACAGTGATTTTGCTATGAGGGTGCGCAGCCAGTTTGAGCATTATTTTGAGGGTGCGTTACAGCCTTTTTCAGTAGAACTGATGGTAACCGGAACAGATTATCAAAGAGCTGTCTGGAATATCATTCGTTTGATTAAGCGCGGTGAAACCCGAACCTATGGTGATATTGCAGCGCAAATTGGTAGTTCAGCGCGTGCCGTGGGTAATGCCTGCCGTGCTAACCCCATTCCAATTATTGTGCCGTGCCATCGTGTGGTATCCAAATCCGGGTTGGGTGGTTTTGCAGGGCAGCGGGAAGGGCAGAATATGAAAGTGAAAACCTGGTTACTTGAGCATGAACGTGCCTCTTATTATTTCATTAAATGATGGCTATGAATAACAACATGCACTCCGAACATGTTATTGCCCAATTTCTGGATGCTTTATGGCTGGAAAAAGGTTTAAGTGATAATACCTTGCTAGCTTACCGTTCTGACTTAACTGCATTTGCTAAATGGATTATGCAGAATAACCGGGTACTTTGTGAGGTGCTGCCCGAACAGATAACAGCGTATCTGGCGGTGTTGGATAAAAATAACCGGACTGCGCGCAGCCGGGCTCGATTATTATCAAGTCTGCGGCAATTTTATGCGTACCTTGTTCGGGAGAAACTGAGTGCTACGGATCCTACCGCATTAATCCCATTACCTAAAATTGGACGTAAATTACCCTCCCATTTATCCGAAAAAGAAGTGGATGCATTAATCAATGCTCCGGATACAACCAAAGTACTGGGTTTACGTGACCGCGCAATGTTGGAAGTGATCTATGCCAGTGGTCTGCGGGTTTCAGAACTGGTGAGTTTACAATTAAGTCAGTTAAATTTACGTCAGGGCGTTGTTCGGGTTCAGGGTAAAGGAAATAAACAACGGCTGGTACCACTGGGTGAACAAGCGGTTGACTGGCTGGAGCAATATCTGGCAATAAGTCGTCCAGCATTGTTGCAACAGCAGCAAACAGACAGTTTATTTGTGACCAACAGAAAAAAGGCCATGTCACGACAGGCATTCTGGTATTTAATAAAACGTTATGCATTAGAGGCAGGAATTAAAGCCCCCCTGTCGCCACACACTTTACGACATGCTTTTGCAACACATCTGCTGAATCATGGTGCGGATTTACGTGTTGTTCAAATGTTGCTGGGGCACAGTGATATATCGACAACTCAAATATACACTCATATTGCACAGGCACGACTTGAAAATATTCATGCCAAACATCACCCTCGCGGTTAATTTTATATTGTTAGCGCTGAATTAAAATTATAAAGCAGTGTCTATTAAAGTCAGTTGCTTTCAGAGATTGCTTATTTTGTTCGAAATTATTTTAAAATAAGCCGAATATCTGAAAAACAAACAGAGCACGACAAAAGTTTATTGAATATCGTGTAGAATACGGTATTGATATTTCACCTTTATCTGGATTTTATAATGTTTTTAAAAATAATGACGCGTACTTTTATTTTATCTGTTTTTACAATGACTATTTTCTTTCAGGGTATGGTTGCCGCAAAAGAAGAAATCAAGAATTTGGACAAAATCAAACAAGTTATTGCCAAGCGAATAGAAGGCGTCGGTCGATATGATATACAACCTTCACCTATTAAGGGTTTGTATATGGTAATAGTACCACCAAGGGTGCTTTATATTTCCGAAGATGCCAATTTTGTGATTGAGGGAGATATCAGCAATATTAATACGGGTGAAAATATGACTGCCGGGTATCGCAATGCGGCACGGTATGCTGCGGTTGATGCCATGAAAGATACTGCAATTATTTTTTCTCCACCAAAAGATAAAATTAAACAC
>JALXDW010000115.1 GCA_027070385.1 Chromatiales bacterium | reverse complement strand
AACAACACAACAAAATACACTGTTTTCAGGAAAATAGGACACAAGACTGTTTAGTAAACGGGCTGAATGTTTTATGTCGAAATGCGGTGCATCATGCATTAAATCAACAATTTTTGCTGTGTTAACTTTGCTGTAAATAGCTGCCTTCATCTGTGCAACATATGGGCCGGCTAAAGTAAAATCCGTGTACAAAATAATCATTTTGTCAGTACAATCGGGCTAAAAAAAAGATTGGATGATTTGTGCAAATGTACTTTAAAAAACATTAACGATCTTAGTTTTTGCATATTCATTTCTCGCTTGAATGGTGCTTTTTTAATATCAGCCAATGAAATCCTTATATCATTCCAGCCGGATAATAATTGAAGTTGTCTATTAAATCTATCACGGTATTGGTAACCTTTCTGCTCATGACGCTGATCATGAATTCTAATATTAAGGGTAGTCTTTAAGTCCGGATTAAACACTCTGAAATTCAGATATTTATACCCACGCCAATCCTGATTAAAATATTCCAGGCTTACAGTTGAATTATCCGCTGGCATAAAAGTTATTCGTAATAACTTCAAATCTGAATTTACCTGGCCGTTATTCACAAGTGCTAATTTCGTATTCAACCGTTTAAATCGGGAAAACTCTCTTGTGGTTTTGTTCTCGGTAAGGAAAGGAAATGATTGTTTCTGTGACAAATCATCCAATACAACATTTAACATTGGTATAAGGGCAAACAATGTAAATAGCGTAACCATCAGATAAAAACTCAATCTGACAAACCGTTTAGTTGATTGCAGTGTTTCAGAAAAAAGGACAAAACCGATACTCGCTCCAACCAAATCCAGTAATACATCGTAACCGCTTTGATCCCGGCCAGTAAATGTTTGCAAATATTCAATTAATATACCCAACAGCAGTGCTGCTCCACTGAATAATATAAATTGACTATAGACGGATAGTCTTAGGGATTGAACTAGGGTTTTACATGCCAAAAGACTTAACCCCATGAAAA
Organism: Chromatiales bacterium; assembly: GCA_027070385.1. GTDB lineage: Bacteria > Pseudomonadota > Gammaproteobacteria > UBA6429 > Thiohalophilaceae > SZUA-37. Next base: position 1,237 of record JALXDW010000115.1, on the reverse strand, counting down.
GTAAAACGTGTCCAAGATTCCATACTTGCTGCGCAATTCTGTATTGGGTCAAATCGGTTTTATAAAAGAAAACGAGATAAATAATAACTACTGTTAACAGGGTAGCCAAAAGGGGCTGGTGATATTTTATCCGGGGCTTATTAATTTCCAATGTCGTCATATCCTATCCTGGTTAATTCTCAGCAACTCAAGTAAAAAAACAGGCACAAAAAAACCGGGCAGATGCCCGGTTTTTTTATACAACAAATCCATCCCTGCATCTATTCTTCTACAATTTCCTGCTCTTCGTCACTTTCCACTTCAGGACGATCAACAAGTTCAACATAAGCCATCGGTGCTTTGTCACCCGCACGGAAACCACACTTCAAGATACGCAGATAACCGCCCGGACGTTCAACATAACGTGGGCCCAGCTCATTAAATAATTTTGTAACAATTTCACGATCACCCAAACGAGCGAAAGCCAGACGACGATTAGCAACAGAATCTTTCTTGGCCAGTGTAATTAATGGCTCTGCCTTACGACGGAGTTCTTTGGCTTTTGCTAATGTTGTCCGGATTAATTCATGACGAAATAATGATGACGACATATTTTTAAACATCGCTTTACGGTGTGAACTGTTGCGATTAAGTTTTCGACCACTTTGACGGTGACGCATGATACTACCCTATATTCAATCTGTATTGACTAAAATTAAAACTAACCTAACAATGTTGAGGTCGTTTTATCTTCTTTGCTACCTGCTAAACTGGCGGGAGGCCAATTTTCAAGACGCAACCCTAAAGACAGGCCTCGCGACGCAAGTACATCTTTAATTTCTGTTAACGACTTTTTACCCAGGTTTGGTGTTTTCAGTAATTCAACTTCAGTACATTGAATCAAGTCACCAATATAGTAAATCTGTTCTGCTTTGAGGCAGTTTGCTGAACGCACTGTCAACTCCAGATCATCAACCGGACGCAACAGGATTGGATCAATATCCGGTTCCTGTTCAGATGGCTCGTCAGCTTCTTTACTGCGTAAATCAACAAATGCGGCCAGCTGTTCCTGTAAAATGGTCGCAGCATTACGAATCGCCTGTTCTGGCTCAATCGTGCCATTTGTTTCCAATTCAATAATCAGCTTGTCAAGATTTGTGCGCTGTTCAACACGCGCACTTTCGACATTATATGCAACACGTGATACGGGGCTGTAAGATGCGTCTAACTGTAACCGCCCGATAGGACGATCTTCATC
>JALXDW010000114.1:595-2251 GCA_027070385.1 Chromatiales bacterium | reverse complement strand
ACATAGGGGATTGACAAAAATAGTATAATTCCAGAAACTCTATGCAGTATCGAAACCACTGCCGTCACTGGCATTTTTATTTTTATCAGGTTTAGATGTTTGGGCCTGTTGTTTTTTTTGATATCCATTTGTCAATTAAGTGTAGAACAAATCAGCAATGCGTCCAGTAAATTATTAAACCTTTTCAATACTTTATATTTGGTATTTCACCAATATTAAAGTTGAAGAACAAATACTCAATATTAACCAGTTAGCGGATTAAAAGCATATGCAACAACAATGGCAAGATTTTCTAATTCAGCAAGGTGCCAACATCGAAAACGGTTGCGTTGTGGGTTTTAATGCGTCTGAAAGCGAAAATAAAAACAGCAGCAGCACCATCCTAGCCGACCTTTCTCATTACCGGTTAATACGCGTAACAGGTGAAGATGCTAATCGCTTTTTGCAAGGACAATTAAGTAACGATATCAATCATGTTGATGACAATCATTCACAAATGAGTGCCTATTGCAGCCCGAAAGGCCGAACTCTGGCATTGTTCCGAATTTTCAAATATGACAATGCTTATTTCCTTAGTTTACCTGAAGAAATTGCGGATATTACGATTAACCGGCTGAAAATGTTTATTATGCGTAGTGATGTTGCTATGGACGATGTCACCGAACAATATTTTCATTTCGGCATTGCCGGAGCGGAAGCCGTGGCCGCACTCAAAAAGGTTTTAGGATTGACAACGCTACCTGATGAAACGGATAAAAGTGTCAGCATGAATGGCATGTGTCTGCTAAAACTGGCCGGCTCAACTGACCGTTTTGAGCTTATTGGGCCTATTGATGCCGCCACGACAATCTGGGATGCTCTACAACCATCCTGTGTTCGGGTGGGTGCTTCTGCATGGAATTTACAACGTATTAATGCGGGGATCCCTGAAATTCTTAAAAACACAACCGACACCTTTGTCCCGCAAATGCTGAATCTGCAGCTGATTAATACTATTAATTTTCAAAAAGGCTGTTACCCGGGGCAGGAAATTGTTGCCCGTACCAAATACCTTGGCAAACTTAAAAAACGCCTTTATCTTGCTGAAATAGCCACTGCCAATTCTGTCGACATTGGTACAGATATTTACCAAAATGGTGAGAATCAGCAAAGTGTGGGGAAAATTGTACTGGCCGAGCTCAATTCCCCTGAAACCACTCGTGTCCTGGCCGTATTGCAAATTGCTGCCGCGGAGAATGAAACACTTTTTCTGGGCACAAAAGAGGGGCCCGTTCTTAAAATACTGGAAATGCCTTACAAATTAGACGAATAAATCCCTTAAGCTCACTGCATCCTGGCCGATATTAAAATACAGTTCAATAATATATTAAAGGTAATACTGGATGTCTGATGAAATCGCTGAAAGCTTTATCAATGACTTATTACAAGATTTAGATAACGAAACGCTGGTACTGCCAACCTTACCGGAAGTGGCATTACGCGTACGTGATGCCCTAGCGGATGAGGAAACGTCTCTCTCCGATGTGAGCAAAGTCATTACCACCGATGCTGCATTATCTGCCCGACTGATACAGGTATCCAACAGTCCATTATTACGCACAGCACGCACCATTGAATCGGTCGAAGCGGCTGTCACCCGTATGGGCAGCAATATGG
>JALXDW010000114.1:0-585 GCA_027070385.1 Chromatiales bacterium | reverse complement strand
AATGTTTCAGGCAACATCCGATGCCACTGATAAACGATTACGCAACTTATGGGAACACAGCACTCAAGTCGCTGCTATCGCAAGCGCACTCACATCACAGTTTACAAAACTCAAACCCGATATGTCGCTTTTAGGCGGGTTGGTACATGACATTGGTGCATTACCGATTTTAAGCCGTGTTGAAGATGTCCCTGAAATTATTAATAACACCGCTTTACTCGATAAAATCATTGCTGAAACACATTGCCGTATCGGTGAACGGATACTGGACAAATGGAATTTTCCAGCCGAACTGGTCGCGGTTGCCTCGGAACACGAAAACCTGACACGAAACTCCGGTGGCGATATTGACTACGTTGACATCATAACTGTTGCGAATTTGCAAAGTCTGTTAGGCAGTGATCATCCTCATACTCAGGAAAACTGGGATACGATCCCGGCTTTCCAGAAACTGGGACTGACTGCCGACGTGAATGTGGTTGAAATGGATGAAACCAGTGAAGAAATCACAGCCATGCAAGACGCTCTGTTACGCTAACAACTACAAACGCATATGTGGAAACAGCAACACATCACGTATTGAGG
>JALXDW010000113.1 GCA_027070385.1 Chromatiales bacterium | reverse complement strand
ATTATAAATAAAAATCCCCAATGACTACCAAATAAAGGACGATAAATAAATTATTAGCATTGAAGAATACACGCAAACGAACAAAGAAAAATAATCTGATGGAAGTCTTAAGCGAAAGAAACGCAAAAAATTCAATATAATGATTTCACGTAAAAAGAAAAAAAACTTTACCCGAAATATCACACCTTATCTTGTTCGTTTGCTTTTAAATATTATATGGCGAACCTGTAAGGTTGTTGAAATTCAGGGCGAATATAATCTTGAACCATTGATTAAATCACAACGACCTTTTATTCCGGTTTACTGGCATCAGCATCATGTTTACGGTGCCTACCTGATGCTTAAATTAAAAAAACGTGGTGTGAATATCGGTTTTTTAATCAGCTCATCCAGTGACGGGGATATGTCTGCAAAAATTGCTGATAAATGGGGCAGCGTTGATATTCGTGGTTCCAGTACCCGCACAGGCGCAAAAGCCTTGCGTGATTTATATCTGGCCATCAGCAAAGATAAAATTTCACCAGTGAATACATCAGATGGTCCAACGGGCCCGCTCCATGTTTTTAAACCCGGTGCCATTATGCTGGCACAACTGACCAAAAGCGAACTTGTTCCTGTTTCCTATGCGGCCAGCCGATACTGGCAACTTAAATCATGGGATAAATTCATTATTCCCAAACCTTTTTCAAAAATTGTTATCAGTGTAGGCAAGCCAGTGAAGATTGAAAAAACACTATCCGAAAAAGAACTGGAAAATACTTGCAAGCTGTTACAGTCAATGTTGCTCAAGCTTGAATTTTCAGCGAGGAAAAGACTTGAGTTGTGTTAAAACATCAGGCCAGTTTTTTACGCACATCTGCCAGCACATCCCGTATTATTGTGTTATCTTTCAACAACGCCTCAAATTCATTCACGGGTAACGGGGTACTGAACAGGAACCCCTGTACGATCTTGCAACCCAGCGCATTCATATAAGCCAACTCCCGTGCTGTTTCAACACCTTCAGCAACAACACCTAAGTGTAAACTATGGGCCAAAGACATAATCGCTGTCACAATAGCAGCATGGCCATTAGCCGAACGGTCATGAACATTACTGACAAAAGAACGATCAATTTTTAATTCATCAACCGGGAAACGATTCAAATAATCCAGTGATGAGTAACCCGTACCAAAATTATCAATCGCAATCTTTACCCCCATGCGTTTTAACGCTTGCAAAATATTCAGACTGTATTCAACATTATCCATCAGGCAGGTTTCTGTTAATTCAATTTCCAGTTTGCAACCATCCAGCTCATATCGAGTCAGTGATGCTTTAACCGAATCCACAAAATCCTCTCTTTTAAACTGTGATGCTGATACATTGACTGAAACCGTTATATCGGGAATGTCCGGTTGCTGCCAGTGTTTACATATTTTGCAGGCTTCATCCAGGATCCATTTACCAGCATGATGAATCAAACCACTCGCTTCCAGTGCTGGCAAAAATTCAAGCGGTTGAACCAGACCATAATCAGGATTGTCCCAGCGTAACAACGCCTCTCCTCCAACTATCTCAGCTGTCGAAGCATTGATCCTAGGCTGAATAAATAATACCAGCTCATTTTCTTCCAGAGCTTTATTTAATGCATACTGTCTTTCATAAAAATTGATGTGTCGATGGCCGGTGTCACGATGGAACAGTTCAAAATTGTTACGCCCGGAGTTTTTGGCATTATATAAAGCCGAATCAGCATGTTGGATAAGTTCATCCATTTCTTTTGCATCCTGATTAATAATACTGATACCGATACTGCATGTCAGATGAATATAATTGGCATCAATTTGAACAGGCTCGTTAACCGTTTCCAGTATCTTTTTTGCTAATCCCTGAATGCTGGCTGTAGAACCAGGATGCTCAATAAGCACCGAAAACTCATCATCACCGGTTCTAGCAAGTACATCATCCGCACCGAGTAAACGATTAATTCGGTGTACCAGTATTTTCAAGACTTCATCACCAAAAGAATAGTCATACTTTGCATTAAGTTCTCTGAAGTGATCAATATCGATTATCAATAAGGCAGAAATGGAATTTTGCTGGACTATTTTCGTGACTGACCGCCTTAACAATCGGTGAAAATAATGCCGATTAAGTAGTCCGGTTACACTGTCTGATTTTGACTGCATAACAATTTGCTTTGCATGCTTGCTTACCAGATCATTGGAATATTTCATCAGATAAAGAAATAACATAATGATAAGTATCAATG
>JALXDW010000112.1 GCA_027070385.1 Chromatiales bacterium | reverse complement strand
CCCTAACGGTTGGCTCCATCCAGCTAAACAGCATAGTTCAACAATACCGGGAAAAAACTACTGCTGTCGATACACTTATCAAAGCCGCCGACATTCAAATTGAAGTTGGTGATTACAACAGTGCATTACAACTAATCAACGACGCTTTGGAATTACAACCCGGCTCGCAAGCCGCCAGTGAAAAGCAAGTAGTCGCAGCTATGCTTATTGTACGAAATTTTTATGGCCTGGATAATAGAATGCACCGGGACACACTCGACCCGTTAATGAAAATACTCTATCGCGGCGCTGCTAACAACAACCCTCAAAAAGCTGCAGACGCTTTGGCACATATAGGTTGGGCTAACTACATAAGAAGAGCCTTTAGCATAGAACGGCTACCCTTAAATGAATACTACAAAAGAGCCTTGAAAAAAGACCCTGAAAATATTTACGCTCATGCTTTTTGGGCTAGCAACTGCTTAATAGGCAATTTATACTACCAATGTGAAATCGATATTGAAAAGATCAACCAACATCTCAATCAAGCTCAGAAAGATAGCCGATATTTCAGTGATGTTTTACAGGAATTAAATTTTTACGCTCTAAGAGCAAGCAGCATTAAAGGTGCAACAAAACTTTTTTACACCACTACTATCAACTGGTGGTTAAATAAAAAGCCTTTCAGTGAAAAATTAAAGGAAGGCACCTTTGATGCACTCACGAAATTGTTTTTCAACCCAGCTTTAACTGAAGAAATCCTTAGCGAGTACTCCGCTCATAGACTACTCGAGTTTATTACTTGGTTGAGCCATGACAAACCTATGAGTGATAACTTTTTCCCGCAAAAAGTATTGACTGCCTACTTGCTGGAAAAATCCGGACAAACAAAAAAAGCCATAGAAAAATATGAACAAACAAGAATAGAAATCCAAAACCGTGGACTAACAAGAAATTTGGATTCTCAAACTGAGAATATTCTCAAAAAAATAGAGCATGAACTTATCAAGCTAAATAAAAAATAAGCAACCATAAAATTCGGTATAAGGTTTTCGACAAACACTAAATATTCTATAGTAACTTAATGAAAATTATTAGACTCGCAAATTCCACCATTAAGCAGAATACATCACTAACAAGGCAAAAATACTGTTCAGAACAGTTAAAAAACAAACTTCATATCTAATGCAGGGCAAGCTTATAAAAACAGGCTAATTCACCGCATACAACTCCCGCTTACGAGAAATTACCAAGCCGTTGGTTGCTTTGGTTTCAATCATTTTGGTCATACCAATTCCCGGGCAATACCAAACAGTACGCTGATAATCACCACCCCAGTCTCTGAAATGACGTTGTCGAAACAATTTTAAGCACGAAGAGTATGTCGTTTGTGAGCCGTTAACCGAAAGGGTAACATCTTCAGTGCCCAGCACTACTGATACATCATTACCAAAAGCAATTGTTGATGTTGCCGCATCTTGAATAATGGCTTCAAATCCCCCACCTATACTTTCACCTTTGTTCATCTTGCTGGACATTACGCTTAAATCGGTTAAATCATAGCTTGTTTCAACTACTCCACAGTCTAAAGACAAATGCTCACGTTTGATTAATATTAAGTAGTCACTCCCCAATTCATAAGTCAATTTGTGACATTTTACGACTGAGCCACTCTCGCCACCGTTGAAACGTTTTCGCAAAACAATGATGGAATTATTCGAATGAGTAATTGTTTGTATTTCTGTATCTTGGCGCCCCCAATTAGATGTGTCCGTGGTGACCTTGTACTTTCGCTTAATTACCGAATCTGCAGATATATAGTTTTTGTAATCAAAATTCTTAAGATTAGCAGCGACCGATACTTGATCAATTCTATCTGCCAATTCCTGAAAATTAGCATTTACCTCATCGGCTTTAATAAGGTCACCAGCACGAAAAACATGGCTAACCGAATCCCCTGCTGCGTTTGCTTGTGCGATTAAAATAAAACTCATGAGCGCAATTTTAATTTTTATATGCATAACGTATTCTCTCTATTTTTGATATAAGTTGTTTTTAGTCATCCTTATTCAGTTGCTCTTTGCATGCCTCAATAGCCCAAATAGCATTAAACATACGAAAACAAACACTAATAAATGTTGCTAGGGAGCCTCTGAAAAACTCCCTGGCGAGCGATAGCTGCGTTTACCCCTCAAGGGGGTACCGAGGAAAAACACTCTCAAAATGCTCATTTATTACATATAAACTCCGCTTTTTCGATTGTTTTTGCCTTGCT
>JALXDW010000111.1 GCA_027070385.1 Chromatiales bacterium | reverse complement strand
CTCTTACAACTCATATTTTTAACTACATGATAGCTTCTATCCCGCTACTAATCGGTGATTATTTCTGACTAATAACAAGCGACAAACCCAGCAAGCTGTTTATCAAAAATAAAACTGAGGCGACACCATGCAGTTTGCCAAACTCGGAACGATTCAGCTCGGTCAAGCCGGTTGCTTTCAGTTCGGCCATCATCGGTTGTAAAACAAATTGTCCTATCAGAATTATCACCAGCATAACAAGCAATACCCAAAACACCCAGTTTTGTGTGACAGAAGCACCTGCTCGACTGATGGTACCAACAACTAATAAACTACCGCAGACCAGACCAATATAACTCATAATGGTAAACAACTGCCCCGCCACATGGCCGGCAACTGTTTTTTCCAAGAGGCTAAAAAGTGTTGGCGCTACGACATAACCAATGGCCCACATACCACCGACCCACAAAGTTAACAGTATACGTTCGCCTGTCAGTAGCATGTTAGTTATACATAAGTATATTTAACGGAGACAATTTCATATTCACGCACACCACCAGGAGCTTGAACTGCGGCAACATCATCAACACGCTTGCCAATCAATGCGCGTGCAATCGGTGATGTAATGGAAATAAGGTTCTGTTTAATGTCGGCTTCAAGTTCACCTACAATAGTGTAAGTAACCTCACTTTCATCTTCGATACCATAAAGTTCAACCGTCGCACCAAACACCACTTTATCGCCCGCACTAGCGGCAAGAGCAGCAATATCGATGATTTCAGAATTAGACAGTGCTGACTCAATCTGTTTGACACGACCTTCCAAAAAACTCTGCTGTTCACGTGCGGCATGGTACTCTGCGTTTTCTTTCAAATCACCATGTTCACGTGCCGTTGCAATGGCTTCAACAATTTTCGGACGTTGCACCTGTTTTAAATCTTTTAATTCTGCGCGTAATTTTTCTGCGCCTTTAGCTGTCATAGGAGGACGGCTCATATCTATCTCCCTGAATCCCTTGTATTATCTATGATGTGATATCTTGGTGTAATGTTTGTATATTATAAACATTCCTGTCGCTTTTTTCCTGCATTGCTGTACAGAAAGCCCGGCCACCTGAAATAGTCGTTGTGTAGGTCACTTTGTGCTGTAAAGCATTACTGCGAATTGCAGCAGAATCAGCAATGGCTTGGGTACCTTCAGTCGTATTGATGATCAAATTAATTTCATCATTCTTGATCATATCCACAATATGAGGACGACCCTGTAATACTTTGTTTACACGTTCGCATTCCATTCCGGCTTCTTCTAATACCTTTGCTGTTCCATTAGTTGCAACCAGACTAAAGCCTGTTTTTAATAATGACTCACCGATACCGATAATGCCTTTTTTGTCAGTATCTCGTACACTTAAAAAAGCTTTTCCTGATACAGGTAAAAACACACTGGCTCCAAGTTGTGATTTAGCAAATGCTTCTGCAAAACTGTAACCAACCCCCATCACTTCACCGGTTGATTTCATTTCAGGGCCTAAAGCCGGATCCACACCCGGGAATTTATTAAAAGGGAATACGGCTTCTTTTACAGAATAATAATTTGGAATAATTTCGGTTAATGCACCCTGTTTTTTCAACGATATACCGGCCATACAACGTGCTGCAATCTTTGCTAGCGGTTGGCCAATGGCTTTAGATACAAAGGGTACCGTTCGTGAAGCACGCGGGTTTACTTCAAGAACATAAATATCATCACCCTTAATTGCAAACTGGGTATTCATTAAGCCCACTACTTTTAAACCATGTGCCATTGCAGTAATTTGTTGCCGCAATTTATCCTGGATTTCTTTTGACAAGGTATACGGGGGTAATGAACAGGCTGAATCACCGGAATGAATACCGGCCTGTTCGATATGCTCCATAATGCCACCAATTAGAACATCCTTACCATCACAAATCGCATCCACATCCACTTCGACAGCATCATCAAGAAAACGATCCAGTAGCACCGGTGAATCATTGGAAACCTGCACCGCTTCATTCATATAGCGACGCAATTCTGACTCGTTATAAACAATTTCCATCGCACGCCCACCCAAAACATAAGAAGGACGAACAACTAACGGGTAACCAATTTCATCTGCCAATATGACAGCCGTTTCCTGATCACGTGCAGTTCGATTATCTGGCTGTTTAAGACCCAATGATTCAATCAACTGCTGAAAACGCTCACGATCTTCGGCTAAATCTATCGAGTCCGGTGAAGTGCCAATAATGGGGGCACCGGCTGCTTCCAGGTCACGAGCCAGCTTCAAAGGTGTTTGTCCACCATATTGAACAATCACGCCTTTGGGTTTTTCAAGATCAATTAATTCCAGAACATCTTCAAGAGTGAGTGGTTCAAAATAAAGTCTGTCAGAGGTATCGTAGTCTGTTGAAACAGTTTCCGGGTTACAGTTCACCATAATGGTTTCAAAGCCATCATCGCGCATTGCAAAAGCTGCATGAACACAGCAATAATCAAATTCAATTCCCTGACCAACACGATTGGGGCCGCCGCCTAATACCATTATTTTATCGTTATTCGTAGGTGCTGACTCGCATTCTTCTTCATAAGTTGAATACATATAAGCTGTATCAGTAGCAAACTCAGCCGCACAAGTATCCACACGTTTATAAACCGGTCGCACACCTAATTGATGACGATGCGCACGTACTTCCGCTTCAGTACTATTTAATACCTTAGCTAGACGTCTGTCAGAAAAACCTTTGCGTTTTAAGTTAAACATTTCCTGTTTGCTGATATCGCTTAGCGGTTTATCGCGTAAAGCTTTTTCATTTAATACGATATCTTCAATTTGGACAAGAAACCATTTGTCCACTTTGGTGATGTCATGCAATTCATCAAGGCTCATACCAAAACGAAATGCTTCCGCTAAGTACCATAATCGTTCAGGACGAACAGTACGACATTCCTGCGTTAAAATATCTTTGGCATTATCTGCCGTTAAATCCATGACTTCATCAAAACCGTCTTTACCGATTTCCAATCCACGGATGGCTTTTTGTAATGACTCTTGTTGAGTACGGCCAATGGCCATCACTTCACCCACCGATTTCATTTGAGTGGTTAAACGTGAATCGGCTGTTGGAAATTTTTCAAAAGTAAATCGAGGAATTTTTGTAACAACATAATCAATGGTTGGCTCAAATGAAGCAGGAGTCGCACCACCGGTAATATCATTTCTTAATTCATCCAATGTGTATCCCACTGCCAGTTTTGCAGCCACTTTTGCAATCGGGAAGCCGGTTGCTTTCGAAGCCAGTGCTGACGAACGCGATACGCGTGGATTCATTTCAATAATGATCATTCGACCATTTTCAGGATTAATCGCAAACTGTACGTTTGAACCACCGGTATCCACACCGATTTCACGCAACACATCGATCGAGGCATTACGCATGATTTGATATTCTTTGTCGGTTAAGGTTTGTGCCGGTGCAACCGTAATGGAATCACCGGTATGCACCCCCATCGGATCCAGATTTTCAATCGAGCAGATAATGATGACGTTATCATTGCAATCACGCACCACTTCCATTTCATATTCTTTCCAACCTAAAATGGATTCTTCGATAAGTAATTCATTGGTCGGAGAAAGGTCCAGACCTCGTTCACAAATTTCCAGAAATTCTTCTTTATTATAAGCAATACCACCGCCACTGCCGCCCATTGTAAAGGAAGGCCGAATAACAGTTGGGAAACCCACTTGTGCCTGAACTTGCAAGGCTTCTTCAATACTGTGAGCCACCGCCGCACGTGGCATATCCAGACCAATTTTTTGCATTGCTGAACGGAAGCGATCACGATCTTCTGCTTTATCAATGGCATCGCGATCCGCACCAATCATTTCGATACCGTGTTTTTCCAATACGCCTTCACGATGCAAATCCAACGCGCAGTTCAGTGCGGTTTGCCCGCCCATGGTGGGTAAAATAGCATCGGGTTTTTCTTTTTCGATAATACGCTCAACCACCGTCCAGTGAATCGGCTCGATATAGGTTGAATCGGCCAGTTCCGGATCGGTCATAATCGTTGCCGGATTCGAGTTCACCAGAATAACGCGATAGCCTTCTTCCTTTAATGCTTTACAAGCTTGCGCTCCCGAATAATCAAATTCACAGGCCTGGCCAATCACAATCGGCCCGGCACCTATAATTAAAATACTTTTTATATCGGTTCTTTTTGGCATATTTTTTTAATAACTCGGTTTTAAACTTTAACGGGATTAACTTTTCGCTTGTTTCATTAAATCAATAAATTGATCGAATAAAGGGGCGACGTCATGTGGACCCGGACTGGCCTCGGGATGCCCCTGAAAACTGAAGGCTGGAATATCATTACGTTTCACGCCCTGCAATGACTCATCAAACAAGGAACGGTGCGTCACAGTTAAATTATCAGGCAGGCAATTTTCATCAACCGCAAAACCATGATTCTGACTGGTTATAAAAACCTGTTTTGAATCAACATCTTGAACAGGATGATTGGCACCATGATGGCCAAATTTCATTTTCATGGTTTTGGCACCACTGGCAAGTGAAAGTAACTGGTGGCCAAGGCAAATGCCAAACATTGGAATGCCGGATTTTGCTAATGCCTGTATCGCTTGAATGGCATAATCACAGGGTTCCGGATCACCCGGGCCATTGGATAAAAACAAGCCATCGGGGTTCATTGCCAACACCTCTTCAGCCGGTGTTTGTGCTGGCACAACGGTTAGTTTACAGCCACGGTCAACCAGCATCCGTAAAATATTTCGTTTTACACCATAGTCGTAGGCAACAACATGGTAAGGCAAGTCCGTGGAATCTGCAGGCAAGCCCTTTTCTAATGTCCAGCAGCCCTGCTGCCAGGTATATTGTTCTGATGTCGTCACTTCTTTAGCCAGATCCATCCCTTTCAGCCCCGGAAAAGCTTTTGCTGCAGCCAGTGCTTTAGCTTCATCTAAAGCTTCACCTTCTTTTGCTGCCACAATACAACCACCCTGCGCCCCTTTTTCCCGCAAAATTCGGGTTAACTTTCGGGTATCAATGCCGGCAATCGCAACCACCTTGTTTTTAACCAGGTAGTCACTCAAGCTTTCCTGAGACCGCCAGTTACTGGCCAACAATGGCACATCACGAACAATCAAACCGGAAGCAAAAATAGAGGAGGATTCTTCATCCTCAGAATTGGTGCCAACATTACCAATATGTGGATAGGTCAGGGTAACGTGTTGTTTGGCATAAGAAGGATCGGTCAGAATTTCCTGGTAGCCCGTCATCGCTGTATTAAAAACAACTTCACCAACAGATTCACCAGAAACGCCAATGGATTCACCATGAAAAACGGTGCCATCTTCAAGTACTAAAAGGGCTGATTGCCGCAATGAAACCTCCGCGTAGATGCACAAAACGGGAGTGCCCTCTATACCGAAGGTCTCCCGCTTATTTAAGAATTCAGTGTGGCCGAGATGTAGTGCTTCGACCAAAGGAATTGTACTTTAAGACGAAGTTGTTTTCCAGTGAAGCTAATGTATTTTTTGGAAATTGCTTGAAAATTTTATAGCGGATACAACAACTTTTAAAGTCAGTCTCGTAAACCCAAAACATCCTGCATGTCGAATTGCCCCGATTTAAAGTCCATTAACCAGTTAGCTGCTCTCACAGCACCATTTGCAAAGGTCATTCGACTGGAAGCTTTATGGGTAATCTCTACGCGTTCACCGATATCAGCAAACATCACGGTATGTTCACCAACAATATCACCGGCACGAATGGTTTCAAAACCAATCGTACTTCTGTCACGTTCACCGGTCTGACCTTCCCGCCCATAGACTGCACAGTCTTTTAAATCCCGACCCAGTGCTTCAGCAACCACCTCACCCATACGCAAAGCCGTGCCGGAGGGTGCATCCACTTTATGCCGGTGATGTGCTTCTATTACTTCAATATCTGTGTACTCGCCCATAACTCGTGCAGCAATATCCAGTAACTTGAAACATAAATTCACTCCCACACTCATATTCGGTGCAAACACTATCGCAATGTCTTTTGCCGCATCGGCAATACCCTGTTTTTGTTCATCCGTAAAACCGGTGGTACCGATAACCAGCCGTTTGTTGGCTTGACGACAAATTTCAATGTTTTTAACCGAGACGTCCGGATGGGTAAAATCAATCAATACATCAAAATCATCCAGTACAGTATTCAAATCATCCACAAGCAGGATATTTTGCCGACCCTGATTAACAAGTTCACCCGCATCCACGCCAACGAAGGCACTGCCCGGCCGGTCTATTGCGGCACTTAACGTTGTCTGTTCATTTTTTAGTGTTGCTTCAATCAGCACGCGTCCCATACGACCGGCTGCACCCGTGATGGCTATTCTTGTCATTATATTTTTTACTCTTCGTGTTTTATATACTGTCATTCTCGCCTGCACAAAAATGACATAAAAATGTTATATTATAATTTCATTTCCTTAAAAAACTTTTTAACGCCATCGAGCCACGATGATGCTCTTGGGCTATGGTTAACACCATCACCTTTTAATGAACCTTCCAGTTGTTTTAGTAACTCTTTTTGTTTGTTGGTCAAATTAACCGGTGTTTCAACAATAACACGACAAATTAAATCACCGGTACCGGATCCCCGCACAGCTTTAACACCCTTGGCGCGCAAGCGAAATGATTTTCCGGTTTGTGTTTCCGAGGGTATTTTCAGATTAACACGACCATCCAGTGTCGGCACTTCCAGCTCACCACCAAGACTGGCAGTCACAAAACTGATGGGAACCTCACAATACAAGTCCATACCATCACGTTCAAATATTTTATGTGGCCGGATGTGCATGTGGACATACAAGTCACCTGCTGGCCCACCGTTTTCACCGGCTTCACCTTCACCCGACAAACGAATGCGATCACCTGTATCCACACCCGGAGGAACTTTCACTGACAAGGTTTTATGTTTTTCAACTCGACCATGACCATGACATTTCTGACAAGGATCCGCTATCATTTGACCACTGCCATGACAGCGTGGACAGGTTTGTTGCAATGAGAAAAAGCCCTGTTGCATACGCACTTGTCCATGGCCACCACAGGTTGTACAGGTTGTCGGTTTGGTGCCTTTTTTGGCACCACTACCACCACAAGCATCACAAGCCACTTGCGTAGGAACACGAATTTTAACTTCGGTTCCTTTAACAGCGTCTTCCAAATCCAGTTCAAGGTTGTATCTTAAATCAGCACCCCGAAAGACCTGTTGGCCACCGCCACCTCGGCCACCACCAAAAATATCACCGAAGACATCACCAAAAATATCACTAAAACTTGCACTGCCCGCACCAGCTCCACCCATACCCGCAGAACCATCCACACCGGCATGACCAAATTGATCATAAGCAGCCCTTTTTTGCGGGTCTGTCAAAACATCATGGGCTTCTTTTGCTTCTTTGAATTTTTCTTCGGCTTCTTTACTGTCGGGGTTTCTGTCCGGGTGATATTTCATTGCTTTACGTTTGAAAGCTTTTTTAATTTCAACTGTTGTCGCTGTTCTTTCCAGTTCAAGAACGGCATAATAATCACGCTTTGACATACTTCACAAACCTTTTTTCCAAACCACCAAAAGGCGTGAGAGTATCACGCCTTTTGGTTTTGCTTTATTGTTGACAGTTACTTGTTGTCTTTAACTTCTTCAAATTCCGCATCAACAACATCATCATCTGC
>JALXDW010000110.1:4601-7764 GCA_027070385.1 Chromatiales bacterium | reverse complement strand
GATAAGTTTTTCACCAAAAGAATCTTCATAACAAATGGACGTTGCCAATGGTTCAGTACGCATTTTTAACAGCGGTTGTTCCTGTTTACCCTTACTAAAACTCGACATGGGCAAATCAAAGAATTTAACCAGTCCGCGCAATAATTCGGCCAACGGAACATATTCACCAAATGGCACCAGATGTACTTTATGAAATACACCACTGTATGATTTGAGGTTTTTATCACTGGCCGAAAAGCTCATCATACTTGAATAGTAATGCTTAAAGTCTTTATCCATAAACGGCAAACCAACAATTAAATCTGTATTATGCTGTTTGGCTTCTTTAGCCAGAGGCAATAAATAATTTTCGTCCAACTGATGGTAAAAAATAGTCATGGCATTTTCGGGCCAGATAATGACATCACTGTCCCAATGCTGTCGTGTCAGCGTTGCATACTTATCCATACGCAATTTTATTTTATCGGCATCCCACTTTGTAATTTGTTCTGCATTGCCCTGAACAAGACTGACTTTTATCTGTTCAGGTTTTGCCGTAGTCCATTCAATAGTTCCCAGACCCGCTGCTACAACCAGAATACTGACTACTGCAATAACAGCAATACGACGTTTAATGTTGTCGGTTATATTTAAAATATAAAAAAACAGTGCTGTTAAAAAAATAACAGCAAGCGATACCCCATAGACCCCAAATAACGGAGCCAAACCTGACAAAGGAGGAAAAGGGAAGGCATAGCCAAGATGCAACCAGGGCATCCCGGTTAAAAACCAGCCCCGTAACCATTCAAACAGCACCCATAAAACAGGGAAAACAATCAGTGCTTGCAAAAAAAAAGGCAGCTTGAATTTGTTAACCAGCCATGCAGATAGCCAACCTTGCAAAGCGATAAACAAGGCAAGATAAGCAGCAAATAAAGCGACCATAATCACGGCTATCCATGCAGGCGTTGCACCAAAAACATGAATAGCAACATACACCCACGAAAGTCCGAAAATAAAGAAACCAAAACCAAAAGCAAAACCCAGTTTAAAGGCTTGCTGTGGTGTTTTATATTGCCATAAAATAAATAAAACCAGCGGGGATAAAAAGGCAAAAGGAATAAGATATATCGGGGAAAAAGCCAAAGGCAGGCATAACCCTGCCAGTAACGCAATGACAGACTGCCAGGCGAAGCTTAATTGTTGAATTTTTTGTTGAACAGCTGACACATCCATTATCAATTACAACCTGATAAAACCGATTCAGTTATCGTCACCAACAGTGACCCCGGCTTCTTCACTAATAGAATGACTTGAAGGGCTGTCATTCACACGTTTAACTTCAAGTAAGTGGATCCGTCTGCTGCTGGCACGTAATACTTTAAAATCAAATCCATGCAAACTCACATGCTCTCCCCGTTTTGGCATGTGTCCCAGTGCATTCATAACAAGACCACCAATGGTATCCACATCATCACTTGAAATTTCAGTTTTGAAATGGGCATTAAATTCATCAATTGGTGTTATTGCTTTGACGATACTGATGCCGTTTGTATGATCATGAATAAATTTGTCTTCTTCAATATCATGTTCATCTTCAATTTCACCTACTATTTGTTCCAGGACATCTTCAATCGTCACCAGGCCGGCAATACCACCATATTCATCAACCACAATGGCCATGTGATTGCGGTTGGCTCTAAATTCATCCAGCAGTACATTTAAACGTTTGCTTTCTGGTACAAATACAGCCGGGCGTAATATTTCCCGTATATTAAAGCTGTTATTTTCTCCGCTATTAATTTGTGTCAACAAATCCTTGGCCAGTAAAATACCCACCACTTCATCCTTGCTTTCACCTATTACAGGGAAACGTGAATGTGCAGATTCGATCACAATGGGTAAAATCGTTTTTAAATCAGCATCGCGTTCAACCACAACAATTTGCGAACGTGGAATCATGATGTCACGCACTTGCATTTCAGCCACCTGCATCACACCTTCAATCATGGATAAGGAATATTGATCCAGCAGGTTATTTTTTTTTGCTTCCTGCATCACATCCAGTAATTGCTCTTGATCTTTTACTTCATTCTGAAAAAACTGGGTAACACGTTCAAACCAACCTGGCTGACTGGCTTCAGCGTGTTTATCATCTGTTGTATTTTTCTGTAATTCGCTCATAAAGAATGTTCCGTATAAGGATTGGGATAGCCAAATTGTGCAAGAATCTTTGTTTCCAAAGCTTCCATAATACTGGCATCATCGTTAGTCATATGATCGTAATTCAATAAATGCAACACACCATGCACAACCATGTGTGCCCAATGCTGTTGTGTTGTTTTATGCTGCTGTTGTGCCTGCATTTCAACAATGGGCGCGCAAATAACAAGATCCCCTAGAATATTCAGCGTCTGCTGTTGCCTGAAAATATCGGGCATATCAAAAGGGAAAGAGAGAACATTGGTGGGTTTGTTAATTTGCCGATACTGGTTATTAAGCTGTTGGCTATCGACTTTGTCGACAACCAGAATAGCCACTTCATAATTCAGCTCTTTTAATTGTTCATGAACAATAAGGTAATCAATCGCAGCTGTCACCCAGCCAGACAAGGCAAGGTCTGAAGGTACGGAAATATCCGCATACATACACTGTACATCAACAGTGCATGTGTATTTCGACGGAGGTTCTGATGATTGATTATTCATTTATTTGGATTCTTCGGCATTTGAAGAAAAGGATGTGGCATTCTTAGCAGCTTGCTTACGCATTGATTCTTCATCTTCACGGTTCTGATATGCTGTCACAATTTGCTGTACTAATGGGTGACGCACCACATCTTTTGCTTTGAAAAAAGTAAAACTGATTTCTTTTACATCAACCAGGACATCAATCACATGCCGTAAACCTGAACGTTGTCCACGAGGCAAATCAACCTGTGTCACATCACCGGTAACAATCACTTTGGAACCGAAGCCAATCCGGGTTAAAAACATTTTCATTTGTTCAACCGTGGTATTTTGTGCTTCATCAAGAATAATAAAAGAATCATTCAAAGAACGCCCACGCATGTAGGCGAGCGGTGCCACTTCTATCACATTACGTTCAATTAATTTGGCAACGTAATCGAAACCCAGCATTTCATAAAGGGCATCGTAAAGTGGGCGTAAGTAAGGATCAATTT
>JALXDW010000110.1:0-4591 GCA_027070385.1 Chromatiales bacterium | reverse complement strand
AAGCCGCTCACCACTTTCCACCGCGGGGCGTGTCAGAATGATTCTGTCTACCTGTTCTTTTTGTAATGCCGCAACGGCTGACGCTACTGCCAAATAGGTTTTACCGGTACCGGCAGGCCCCACGCCAAAATTAATATCATGTGATTGAATACGTGATAAATACTGTTTTTGATTAGGCCCTCGACCACGCACAATACCGTGTTGGGTTTTTATCGCAACATCATCGACCACTTCTGCGGGTGCTTTGAGATAAGACTCCACACCAGCTTGTTGCAATAAAATATTAATCGAACCGGGCTCCAGTTCGACTTTATCCGTTTCTTTATAAAGCTCCTGTAACAAGGCTTCGGTCGCTTGTACAGAATCACTCTCCCCTATGACTTTAAATGTGTTACCACGATTATTAATTTCCACACCTAACCGCTGCTCAATTTGGCGCAGGTGTTCATCAAACTGGCCACATAAATTCGCCAGACGACGATTATCAGCGGGTTCTAAAACGATAGAGCTTGATTGGATAGTAGTATTCAATGTTGTTTAAAATTAAATCTATACGCTGAAATAAAGCTTATGCCGAATGAAGCCCGGCTAAGTGGATTTCGCCCTGGAGGGAATTTGCAAAGGCTGCTGTAATGTTCACGTTTACAAAAGTACCGATTAGGTCATGGTTACCTGTAAAGTTTACCACACGATTGTTCTCTGTGCGGCCTGTTAGCTGAGAATTTTTTGTGCTAATCCCGGGGACAGCGGCTTCAAAGTCCACTGCAATCGATTTTTCGGCATTATCAACACTCACTCCCTGCTGTTTTTTCTGTTTAGGCGACAACCCGGTCACTAAAATACGCTGGGTACTGCCAACCATTTTACGACTAATATCAGCAGATTGTTGACTTAAACGCTGCTGCAATAACGCAAGTCGTTGTTTTTTTATCTCTAATGGCACGTCGTCTGATAAATCAGCGGCCGGCGTCCCTGGGCGCTGGCTGTAAATAAAGCTATAGGAATGATCAAAATTTATTTCGGCAATAAAATCCATGGTGTCTTTAAAATCTTGCTCGGTTTCACCCGGATAGCCCACAATAAAATCGGACGACATACTGATATCAGGGCGAATTTCACGTAAACGCCGCACAATATCACGGTATTCGTCGGTGGTATGGCGTCTTTTCATGGCTTTCAGCAAGGCATTGGAGCCCGTTTGAATCGGTAAATGCAAATGGCTGACCAGCTCGGGGATCTCGGCATAGCTCTGGATCAGGCTGTCACTCATTTCCAAAGGGTGTGAAGTGCTATAGCGAATGCGTTCAATACCCTCTATAGCGGCCACATAATGCATTAACAGCGCTAAATCAGCGATATCACCATCATGCATTTCGCCTTGGTAAGCATTCACATTTTGCCCCAATAAGGTCACCTCTTTGACTCCACGGTCAGCCAAACCGGCAATTTCAGCGACCACGTCGTCAAACGGCCGGCTAAATTCCTCTCCGCGGGTGTACGGTACCACACAGAAAGTACAGTATTTGCTGCAACCTTCCATAATAGAGACAAAGGCGGCAGCACCTTCAACTCGTGGCTCGGGCATATGATCAAATTTTTCAATTTCAGGGAAACTAATATCAATCTGAGATCGATGTTGTTTTACGGCCTGGTCAAACAACTGTGGCAGACGATGCAAGGTTTGCGGACCAAAAATTAAATCCACATAACTGGCACGCTTGAGGATTGCTTCACCTTCCTGACTGGCCACACACCCCCCCACTCCAATCACAATCTCCGGCTGCTGAGCTTTTAACTTACGCCAACGCCCAAGCTGGGAAAAGACCTTTTCCTGTGCTTTCTCACGTACCGAACAGGTGTTCAACAGTAAAACATCCGCCTGCGTCTCATCCTGAGTCAACTCCAGCGCATGCGAATCCTTGAGAATATCCGCCATTTTACTGGAATCGTACTCATTCATTGCGCAGCCGAAGGTTTTAATAAAAACTTTTTTACTCATGATATTGATTTAACAGAAAGAACCACTTTTGTAAGGGCGAGCTAAGGTATCATTAAGTCCAACAAGTTTCCAGTTCCATGCTGACTTTGTCGTCAAACCTCACGAATTGAAAAGAAATAGCGCGCAAAATCTGCCTTTATGTCAGATTTTGTCTACAATTTTTATAACCCGCAACAAAATGAAAGGGAGCTACTATGAAATTTTTGGGCTTATTACTGACACTGGTTATCCTTACCGCCATCCTGTATCAATCTGTTTTTACACCTGCGATAAACCAGCACGTTGAAGTTAAAACACCCGCTCACCAACAAGCACCTGCATTAGAAACACTCCAACAGGCACAGCAATTACAACAAACGCTTAACAGCCAACCTCAAGAAATGGACTACAAACAGCAAATCAAGCAACATTAACGGGCGTCTGAATAGCAACCAATCATACCCCGTTAAAGCTAATCAATATCCGATTCAGCGGCAATTTTATGGATACTTAAATCGGCGCCCAGCTGTTCTTCTTCGGCACTTAAACGAATGCCCACCAGTTTTTTCAGAAAACCATAAACAACAAAGCCGCCCAACAGTGCAATGGCAATACCCATGAAGGTCCCCACCAGTTGCGACATAAAAGTGACGCCACCTAAACCACCGAAGACTTCCAAACCAAAAATACCGGCAGCAATCCCTCCCCATGCGCCACATATGCCATGCAACGGCCAAACGCCTAATACATCGTCTATTTTCCATTTGTTATGACACTGGGCAAACATCCAGACAAACAAGCCACCGGCAACCAACCCGGTTACCAATGCGCCCATTGGGTGCATCACATCGGAACCGGCACACACAGCAACCAAACCTGCCAGGGGGCCATTATGTACAAAACCCGGGTCATTTTTACCAACAACCAATGCGGCCAGTACACCACCAACCATCGCCATCAGGGAGTTCAGTGCAACCAAACCACTCACTGCATCAATCGTTTGTGCCGACATCACGTTAAAACCAAACCAGCCAACGGTGAGTATCCAGGCACCCAGAGCTAAAAAAGGAATACTTGATGGTGGATGAGATATCGACTGATTACTGCTTTTAGGTAAACGCCTACCCAATAAAATAACTGCACCTAGCGCTATCCAGCCGCCCATGGCATGAACCACCACCGAACCGGCAAAATCATGAAAATCAGCACCGAACTGATTGTTTATCCATGCCTGTACTCCCCAATTACCGTTCCAGGTAATCCCTTCAAAAAACGGGTAAATAAAAGCAACAATCAAAAAAGTAGCCACGAGTTGAGGATAGAAACGGGCTCGCTCGGCTATGCCACCCGAAATAATAGCTGGAATGGCAGCTGCAAATGTCAATAAAAAGAAGAACTTAACCAACTCATAACCATTTTTTGCCACTAAAACTTGTGCGCTCTCAGCAAACCCCAGCCCATAGGCCACCATATAGCCCACAAAGAAGTAGCCAATGGTTGAAATCGCAAAATCCACGATAATTTTAACCAGCGCGTTCACCTGATTCTTTTTGCGAACCGTGCCCACTTCCAAAAAGGCAAAGCCTGAATGCATCGCCAATACCATGATGGCCCCTAACAAAATAAAGAGTACATCGGTTGCTGTTTTAATTTCCATGAATCCTCCCGTTAATATGCTGCTCAGCATTGACGCATAGTAGTGTTTTTCGGACTGTTTCACCCTGATCAGGCAACGGTCTTTCGTATTATTTTGGTGCAAAATAAAGGTGCGCGTACGCACCCAAACTGCACATATTATGCTTTGGAAGAATGTTTAAGTAAATGCCTAAGTAAAAACAAGAATAATTGAAAAGATTGACGGACTTGTTATTGCACTATAATAATGCATACACATGGGATATTCAGAGGGGAATGGCCTTGGATTAATACGGACGACCGCGCGGTAAAATGGACTCAAGCGCGTCAATAAACAATGGACCCGCCTCTTTTAAGATGGGTTCGATCACTGATTCGTCTAACCCGGTCATTTCCCAGGCAATTTGTTCAACCGGTTGTATATTGAGTTCCACATCCACGTCCAGCTCTTGCTCTGCCCGCCCGGTAATGACATTAGCAAGATGCACCAGACATACTTCCATTATGTAGTCGTCGGCTGCGGCAGGAGCATGATGATAGCGTAACGCGTATTCCAGCGATGTAGGCATCTGCCAGGTTTTGATTAGCTCACCAGCCACCTCTGCGTGATCAAAGCCCATAATATCCTGTTCAACCTGAAAATCGAATAATTGCTCAGCAGCAATTTTTTCTGCAACTAAACGTGATTCTGTAGGCAGACGATGGCATAAAATTAACTTGCCAATGTCATGCAACAAACCGGCAACAAACAAACGTTCGCTGTGTAAAACATGACAACGATCCGCCAATAATTGAGCCACAACACCACAATACACACTGTGCCGCCAGAATTGCACCATATTGAGAATATCGTTCGGAATTTTGGAGAAGGTTTCGATTGCAGAAGCGGCCAGAACCAGACCTCGCAACTCACGTAAACCAATCACGGTCACCGCCCGTGTCACGGTTTCGATTTTAGACGGAAAACCATAAAACGCG
>JALXDW010000109.1 GCA_027070385.1 Chromatiales bacterium | reverse complement strand
ACCCCACATACCTGCATGGCGCAAATCATAAGCAATCATCTCAATCGCAAATCGTGCATCAGCAACCATATCCATTTGCTCTTCACTTTTAACCTGTGTCTTTCGCGAACCCGAATGCAACGAAAATGCGCCACTAACAATAATCAGCCCGACAACCATCGCCACCAATAGCTCTACCAGTGAAAAACCTCGGGATTGTTTGATTTTCATTAAAGTCATAACCATAACCTTGTAACCTAGCAGGGCACATCCGTACAAATACGGGCTGTAGTACTATACGTTTTAGAAATACTTCCACCGGTATTTTTATCTCGCTCATCCCATTTAACATTAATTGTCATGGTTGCCATTTTTGATGGCGGTATAGCAGCGGTATACGTAATAGCCGTAGTAGTTGAACCTGGCAAACCAGCAACCAAGTTCTTTTTCCACCAGTAAATATCTTCCTGCGCCAGCTCAACACCACTACAAATTGTTGCGCCAACACAATTATTATTCGTGCCTGCACCGGCTCCGGCCACTGCGTAAGCATCTAATGCTGTCGCTGAAGGATTCGCCCGCATACTTTCAAATAGCTCTTCCACTTTCATCATGGCAACACTGCCGTATACCGATGTTTTACCAGCTTTAAGCGAGATCGCCTGCAAAGAAGCGATACCAAGCATGCCAATAGACAGGATCAAAAATCCCAGCAAAGCTTCTAACAGGCTGAAGCCACGATTATTACGTATTTGAACAGGCTGTTTTTTCATAACTCTTAATGTTTTTATGGGGGACATGAGATTACCGCCGCATTATCTGAAACACGAACCCGACCCGATAAACTAAGCACGACCGCACGTGAACGAATGGTATTACCAGTAGCATTCAGACTACAAATACTAAAAACGCCTGACTGAGACGAACCATTATTCGCTTTTGGCAGCCCTCTTGAAGTAAATGTAAATGAGGTAATTGCCGCACTGTTACTGTCGACGCCCTTAACCGTTAACTGGTTATCAGTAAATCCTTCATGAACACGTAACAAACAATCGGTATTTACCGCTGTACAAGCAGCGCCCGTACCATCTAATAGGCCATCAGCATCAACAAACACTATCCAGCCTTCTTTCCAGCTACTGCTGCCCGAGCAACTTGTGCCATTACTGCTGGAACAGATACTGACCTTGGAATTGAGCTTGATCGCTTCACTACGTGCCACATGCAAGGCTGAAATCAGCTCGTTGGTTGAAGCAATTAACTGGTTTCCCTGCATAAATGTCCTTAGTGACGGCACACCCACCGTAAGCAAAATAGCTACGATAGACACGGTAATCATCAGCTCAACCAGCGTAAATCCTGAGTTCTTTTTCATGATTCTAATTTAAGACCAGTAATCTTGAATTACCAGCAGATAGTGACAGGAAGGGGTTTATTGCGGATAAGAGGCTCAAATTGGCCAAATTACCGTTATTTATTGTCATGATACAGAGGCTTTTCTTGATGAAATCATAATATTTTTAAACGAACAACCTCAGTTTAGTTCAATATCAAGGCATAATAAGGTCAGCGCGCACAAAATAATATAGAATCTATATTAGACAACCCTTATAGAAGAGAAAACTATGAATTTAGATAGAGTCAGCTCAGGCGACAACCTGCCCGAAGAAATAAACGTCATCATTGAAATCCCCGCGCACAGCGACCCCGTCAAGTATGAGGTCGACAAAGAAACCGGTGCCATGTTCGTCGATCGTTTCATGAGCACCGCCATGCACTATCCCTGCAATTATGGCTACGTACCGCACACATTATCCAAAGACGGCGACCCGGTCGACGTACTGGTCACCACGCCCGTGCCTTTGATTGCCGGCTCGGTGATCAAATGCCGACCGATCGGTGTGCTGAAGATGACCGATGAATCAGGTGATGATGCCAAAATTCTCGCCGTACCTATCGATAAACTGTGTAAATCATATCGCCATGCCAACACCATCGATGATATGCAGCCCATGCTGCTGGATCAGATCGCCCACTTCTTCGAGCACTATAAAGATCTGGATGAAGGCAAATGGGTACGCGTTGAGGGCTGGGGCAACATCGAGGATGCTAAAGAAGAAATCATGTCCAGTGTGGCCATGTATAAAGAAGCGCCGGTGAAACCGAACTTCTAAGAGAGCAGTGAATAGTGAATAACTAATAGTGAACAGTTAAAGTCAAAAGCTTAAAAACCGCTGGTTTAAATAGCCATTGTTTTAAAATTCACTATTCACTATTCACTATTCACTATTCACTAT